>CAJXHW010000122.1 GCA_913054565.1 uncultured Kordia sp.
AAAGCTAGTAACTATTTTTGTTACTAGCTTTTTTTTATGTGTGTAAAATTGAGAGTTTAATTCCCTACTTTTGTCAAACACCTATTTGTTAAAAATGATACAATTACCAAACATTTCTACTAAAGTTATTTCAGTAAAATTACGTCCAAAAGCTGAACGCATGGTTAAAAAAAGACATCCGTGGGTTTTTGATGATAGTATTGTGAAAATAAACAATGAAGGAAACTCTGGTGATGTAGTGGTAGTATATGATGCCAAAAAAAACAAGTTTTTAGCTTGTGGCTTGTATGACCCTAATTCTCCAATACGGATAAAACTATTACAGTTTTTAAAACCGATTACTTTAAATGATGAGTTTTTTAAGAGTAGAATAAAGATAGCTTTTGAAAAAAGGAGCGAACTTCTTTCTACTAACACCAACAGTTACCGATTTCTTTTTGGTGAAGCAGATGGTTTCCCTGGATTTATAGCTGATGTTTATGCCAATGTTTTAGTTGTTAAAATATATTCAGCAATATGGTTTCCATACCTTGAAAGTATTATAACAAATTTACGCCACTACTGTTTATGTGATACGGTTGTGTTACGGATGAGTAGAAATGTTCAAAAACTTCAAAATGCATATAAATTACATGATGGAGCAGTGATTTTAGGTACTTTAACTGATGACGTTATTGTTTTTAAAGAACACGGAATAAACTTTTCTGCAAATGTAATTCATGGTCATAAAACTGGTTATTTTTTAGACCATAGAGCGAATAGAAAACGTGTAGGGGAGTTGTCTGAAAACAAAACCGTATTGGATGTGTTTTCATATGCTGGAGGGTTCTCAGTACATGCACTGGCAAACGGAGCATCTGAAGTAACAAGTTTGGATATTAGCGCACAAGCGCTTAAAATGGCTGTAAAAAACGGCAAGTTAAATGAGTACAAAGGAACACATAATACAATTGCTGCTGATGCTTTTTTAGGTTTAACTCAATTAATAAAAGACAAAAAAACATTTGATATAGTTGTTATTGACCCACCATCTTTTGCAAAAAGTAGTAAAGAGATTGATCGAGCAAAACATAGCTATTCACGTTTAGCTAGGTTAGGAGCTAGGCTAGTTTCTAAAAACGGACTTTTAGTATTAGCATCTTGTTCATCACGTATTTTAGCAGACGATTTTTTTGATATTTGTGAAGCAGAAATTCAGAATTCTTCACGAAAATTTAAAGTTATTGATAAAACATATCATGATTCTGACCATCCAAAAATTGACAGTTTTCCAGAGGGTGCGTACCTAAAATGTGGTTATTATCAATTAGATTGAAATGTTTTTGGAGGTGATTTTTTATAGAAAAGTTATACTATAAAACAAATGTTAAGTTGTAAGCAATAGTTCTAAGTGAGTTAGTTTGACGGATTATTTAATCGTTAATATCTTTTTGTAACGTTGTGTTCGTGTTTTTTAATATACTCTTTATTCGGTTTAGTCGAACCTCAAGATCATCTAGCTTACTTTCATTAGTATCATATTTAGTTTGAAGTTCTTTTATTGCCTCCACCACAAATGCGTCATAAGTACCATACGCAGTTTGGTAAAATCCTTGTTTATCTTTTACAACATGTTCAGGAAACACTTGCATTAAATCTTGTGCTATAAAACCATATTGTATGTTATCTGGACGTTGATTTCCGGTTTGCGTATCATTCCAAAAATAAGTGACTCCTTTTAATTTTGTTATTCTGTTTAGGGCTGCAGTACTTGAAATATCTAAAATGTTTTTCTTTAATCGTCCATCAGAATTTGCTAACCAGTTTCCTCCAACAGAATTAGAAGCTGTTCCGCCAACTTCAAAAGTATTGAATAGGTTATTGATGTTTCTATTAATTCCAACAGTTTTATATATAAAATCACCACCAATTAGTGGTGTATTTCCGGTAGAGTTCTCTATATACAACCTATCCGCATTTGTATCTAAATATCCAGAGAAACTACCAATTTTTATGTTTCCATTTTTAAAATGTGTCGCCGTTCCGTTTGAGGCAAATGCCCCAACAAACGTATTTTCATCTCCAGATACATAGTAACCTGCACTTTTTCCAAGTGCAACATTATCTGTACCTGAAATATTTCTAAAAAAAGCATCGCTACCAAGTACTGTATTGTCAATACCAAAACTGTGTTGACTCATTGCATCTTTTCCTATAGCAATATTATCATCACTTGTATTTTGACGTAAAGCATTTTCACCAAAGGCTATAGAATTTGATACGGTTTCACTAGAATACAGAGCGTAAGAGCCAATAGCTAAATTATTAATGTATTCATCACTACTGTTATTAGTAAAAGCCAAATTATCGTGTGCTAAATACCCTAAACTAATGTTTTGATTAATCCTTGAAAATGAAAAGCCTCCAGAGGTCATATTAAATGCATATGACTCTCTATAACCTAAAGAAATAGTCATATTAGAATGATTTGTATAACCTCCATTTCCAGATCCATGGTTATAACGTACACTATGATTAATCCCACGAAGTACATCTTTTGCTCTACATTGCAAGATGTCGTTACCTGAATCATAAAATAACTTACTGGAGTTTAAGGGTTCAGCAGGCAGTGTTTCATAATCAAAGCCTAGGGTTGTTTGTCTAGTAAAATATAGTAATTCGCCAGAACCAGCATCAGGCAAAAAACCAAAATAGCTACCAATATACGTTTCATATTCGCCATATGCTTCAACACCAGCAAAATTAGTAGTATTCATAATCTCAAATATAGAAGCTCCATATTGTCTACCAATTGCTAAACTTCTTTCACCATCTCCTGTTTTAATAACATGTGCAAAACTCTGATTAGATGTAATAAATTCAGCTATATACGCATTACTATCATGATATCCAAATATGGTTGAATTCTCATGAAAATGCTGTGTAGTATCAGCACTATAAGAAGAATTATAGCCAACACCAGTTGCATAACTATATGGAAAACCAGGATTAGAATAAGCACTATGAGTTTTAAAACCCACTGCAGTATTATAGCTTTGAAAGTTGTTTCTAACAGTTTCAATTTCACCTAAAAAAACATTTGTACCTGCATCTGTAGTATTTACAAAATAAGAGATACCATCATTAAGTTGATGTATCCTATTGATGCCTCCATACAATACCCACATATCTAAAGTTGCATCCCAATAATAAAATCCTCTAGACTGTAATGTATTTCCTTTAAAAAACACTAACATACCATCTTTTAAACCTGTTGGGTTGGTTGTCGGAAAAGCATCTATTGTAGGTATTAATAAACCATCAGTATTGGTTGGCGAGGATTGACTAGAAGATCTAATATCTAAAGAAGATTTTGGGTCATTAGTAAATACACCAACTTGTGCTTGCAACGTAACCGTTATTAAAAACAGAGAAAAAACAAAATATTTTTTTATGTTTATTAGTACATCTTTCATTAGTTTTTAGTTGTTAATTCGTCATTTACTAATAGTAATTGCTCTATTTCTTTTAAACGTGCTTCTAGTTGTTTTACTTTCTCTGTTTTTTCGTCTAATTGTTTATTTAGAGCTTTAATAGCTTCAACGTAAAAGGCATCATAAGTACCATAAGCAGTTTGGTAAAAACCTTGGTTATCTTTAGTGACTAATTCCGGAAATATTTTCATTAAATCTTGAGCAATAAACCCATATTGAATGCCTTCAGGACGTGTGTTTCCTGTTTGTGTGTCATTCCAATAATAGCTCACACCTTGCAATTGTGTTAATCTGTTTAATGCCGATGTACCTGTTATGGCTTTAATATCTTTTTTTAAACGTCTATCAGAATTTGCTAACCAATCTCCAGCGGTACTTTTAGAAGCATTACCACCAACTTCAAAGGTATTTGTAAGGTCGTTTATTCGTCTATTAATACCTACGCGATTAGAACTAAAGGTTCCACCAATAAGCGGTCTATCTCCTAATGAATTTTCTATATAAAGGCGATTACTTGTTGTTTCTTGATAACCAGCACCAAAACCAATAAATACACTTCCACTTAAAGTAAAAGGGGTTGTCCCTAATCCATGTCCTGCATTAGAACCAATTATTACATTTTGATTACCCCTAATTAAATGGCCTGCATCTTTACCAATAATAACATTATTATCACCTGTTTGGTTATTAGATAGAGCATTTGTACCTATAGCGGTGTTATTAAAACCTGTTGTATTTGCATTAGACGCTTGTACACCAATAGCCACATTATTATTTGCGGTAGAATTATTTTCTAATGCTGCATTACCTATAGCTATTAAATTATCTCCGGTTGTATTGGTAGTTAAGGCATTTTCACCAATGGCAATATTTTCTGTTCCACTAGTGTTTTGTCGCATAGCATAATACCCAATGGCAATATTTTTGTCTGCATTGTTAAAACGTAAAGCAGAACTTCCAAAGGCAATGTTATGATTTCCTGTTGTATTACCGCGTAATGCTAAAGACCCCACAGCAACATTATAATCTCCTGTAGTATTAGAATACAAAGCTTCGTTACTCATGGCTACGTTACTATATCCAGAGGTATTATTTCGAAGTGCATAACTTCCTATTGCCGTATTTCTATACCCAATAATATTATTTTCTAAAGCATAATAACCCATGGCTGTGTTTTGATAACCAGTAGTGTTACTGTGTAAAGAGTATGCACCAACGCCTATATTGTAATCACCTGTTGTATTAGAATATAATGGTTGGAAACCTATACCAATATTATAATCACCTCTATTGACGTACAGTGATTGATAACCAAGTGCTATATTGTTTCTTCCAGCATTAGTAGTATTTCCTAATACATCTGTTCCAAAAGCAGTATTATTAATAGAAGATGTTGCATTTTTTAATGCACCAGTTCCAAAAGCAGCATTATTGATACCAGAAACACTAGAAGAAAGTGCTTCATACCCCATTGCTGCATTATTATAACCGTTTATATTACTACGTAACGCATCATAACCAACAGCTGTATTTTGATAACCGGTTGTATTTGCTGTTAAAGCATTATAACCTACACCAACATTTTTGTTATCAGTACTGTTATCATTCAAACCAGCATTTAAACCTAAAAACACAGAAGAACCATCTTGTGTACCATCACTATCACTTTTCCCATCTATTAAATCATCAATTTTTTTAGCACCATCAATAGTTACCCATAATGTTAAATCATTATCCCAATAATAAAAGCCTTTAGTTGGTGTTCCTAAACCAGTAGCATATATTAACATACCGTCTTGTGCGAGTGTGGGAATTGTCAATGGAAAATTATTTACTTTGGGAATAAGTATCCCATCTGTATTTGATGGTGTAGCTTGATTTGATGAACGTATATCTAGTTGCGCTTGTGGATCAGTAGTTCCAATACCGACTTGTGAATGAGCTGTGAAACCGCAAACACAATAAATTGTGATAAGTAAAATATATGTTTTCATTATAAAACGCTAATAATTAAACAAATATAGTCATAATCAATCATAATTTCATATTATAAACGTGTAATTCAAAGTTGTATTTTAATTCATTTATTTTAGAGAAATATATAGCGGATAATTAATCTTGAAGTCTATATTTGTTTCATAGGGAAATGAATACTCATTTTAATAAGGTTTTGTAAATGAAAATTATAAAAAACAGTCCAGTTTATAATAGAAAAGGACAACGAATCATGAGTATAACTGCACAAGAAGCAGCTTATATTGATGAGGCAAAGGTTGATGAGCGTTTTTTCATTGTAGAAAATGATTTTTTAGTGATAAAAAGTAAGTTTTTCCGTCAAGAACATTTGGTTAAAAATTGGACATTCTGTATTCATGGCTCAAAAGTGCATTTTAAGAAGAAAGATGAATTGAATTATAAAAAAGTACTATTTGTGCTAGAATCACCACATCAT
>CAJXHW010000123.1 GCA_913054565.1 uncultured Kordia sp.
AATTGTTTATTAATACTGTAAAATAATAATCTGTATTTACTAGTGTTTGTAAACATAATTTTCCATACTATGGACAGACGTAAATTTATAAAAAAGTCAGGACAAGCGTTATTGGTTGTTTCATCAATTTCCATTACCGGAGCATTAGTTTCTTCATGTTCATCAGATGATGACGCGTTTTTTAACGATGGATATTACGATGATGGTTACTATGATGATGGGTATTACGATGATGGTTACTATGATGATGGTTACTACGATGATGGGTATTAAGACGATTAAAAGAATGTACATATTTTGATTTACCATCATTTGTTTTTAATTAATTAAAAATACTGTATTGAAACACATTTTATTTCTTCATGACACTTCATTAGCAACTCCACGAGGTGCTGAGTTAACTATTAATGAGCTCATTTTACTTGGAAAAACAAAAGGTTATGATACTAGAATAGACTTGCTTAAGGATTTTGAATTGACCAAAGAACATATCAAAATGGCTTCGCTTATTGTTGTTAATAGCACATCGCGTTGTAATTTTGAGCAAAGTCTTATCAATCATTTGTTAACACAACAGGTTCCTTATATAAAAGTTGAATACGATTATAATTTTTGCATAAGACGAAATATTTTATGTACCGTAGACTCTAAAGTAAAAAGTTGCTGTAATACAGAGAAGTTTCACTTATTTCGTAGGCTTTTTGCAAATAGTAAGCTTACTATTTTTCAATCTCCAAAGCACTATGAAGCGCATTATAATTTTTATGGCGAAGCATTAGGCAAATATCTTATCATGCCACCTACAGTGACTGTTGATAATTTAAACGTTTCAGCTATAAAAAATGCTGAGAGTATTCCATTTTTTGGTGATTTAAATTATTTAAAAGGAGGAGATGCATATGTAGACTATGCTGAAGCAAATCCGGGGCTCCAATTTCATGTTTATGGAAACAATCGGTTACGACGCGAACTACCCGAAAACATTTCATTTTATGACACCATAACTAATTCAGAAGTCCTAGCTATATTAGGAAAAACAAAACAGTTTATTTGTAAACCTATTTGGCCAGAACCTTCAGGAAGGTTAGCAGCAGAAGCTTTTCTTTCTGGATGTGAAATGCTTACAAACGATAGGGTAGGTACCTTTTCATTTGATTTTTATCCAGAAGATAAAGACCAAGCTAATTTAGAGATGAAACAAGCCCCTGAAAATTTTTGGTCTGAAATAAAAACTATTTTAGAACACAGTAATATTGATATAGCGACGCCAAAATTTAGTCGTGTTTTAGTGTACAAAAGTTATGGAGGTCTAGGAGATATTTTTTTTGCAATACCTGCCATTTATAAGTTATCAGAAGTTTCTGAATCACTTCATTTTGCTGTAGCACCACGTTTGGTTGATTTTTTTACTAAACATTTAAAAGGTGTCACTGTGGTAAATGAAGAGGTTGTTAGAACACAAGAAGAAAATTATGATGCTATTTATGAATTAGGTAATTACCCTGCTTTTAGGGGTTATGATTTGCCACATGCTTTAAAATATCCTACCCATAAAAAAGTTAAACAACATGCTATTCAACATTATATAGACACCGTTTCTAAGCTACATATTAACATCACTAATCATTTAGAAAGCTATCCTTATTTTGAAAGACAGGTAAACACATCCAATCAATATTTTGTTATTCATCATGGTGCAGGGTTTTTATTAAAGATCTGGCCTACAGACAAATTTGCACAACTGATTGAACGTTTGCATGAGTTATACCCTAATTTAGATTGTAAAATAATTCAAGGCCCAAAAGACCCTGATATTTCAAAACATTTCACAAAAGAAATGTCTCATATTGACTATATAACAGGAGGGATGCTAGATGTAGGCGAGGTTATGGCAGGAGCCTTATTTCATATAGGAAATGATGCTGGTATTACTCATGTTGCAGGTAGTTTTAATGTACCTACTGTTGGGATTTATGGGCCGACAGGTCCGGGTAGTTGGGGTAGTTTTGCTAAGCATAATCAATTAATATGGGGGAAAAAGGGTGTCTGTAATATTAAATGTAATTACGATGTAATTATTAATTGTGAGCACCATATTTGCTTAAATTCTATTACGGTAAATCGTGTTATTGAAGCTTTATACAAGCTGTTACAAGAGGCCTATCCTAATTCTCCTTCAGTTTTAAAGGCAAATCCGCAAGCAGCACATGAGTTTAGTGATAACGATTGTTTAATTACACTAAACGATTCAGAGTTACTTTTAGAATATTACAATTCAACAATGAAATCAAATGTAGAAGCCTTGTTACTTGATGAATTGGAACAAGATTCAGACGATCATGACTTACTTCAAGTTATTCAGGTTTTAAATAAGCAGCATATTATATTTAAAGTACCTGTTTTTAATAATTAAAAGCTGTTGTTTTTTATTACTATAGTTCCTTGAAAAACTTATTCACAAATATTTCTTTATGATGCTAAAGGAGTACTCTATTTACTTAAAGATGATAGTAGAGCAGTGGAATATATTAACTACGATTCTAATTTTAAAAATAAGAACCTATTAAAATAGTGACTTCTAATAGGTTCTATTTTAATAATCTTAATGATCGTTATTTAAATGATTATCATATTTAACTTCACCAGACTGATTCATTGCCATTTCGTGGTCATATTGACAACATCCAGGTAAGTTGTTATAAGATTCTACATTACCTGAAAATTTATCAGTATCATACCCAGAGTTTGCAATAGCTTTATGTATTGCATCTACAGTAGTTTTATTAGAATCAAATGAGACACTAACTTGCTTTTTTGCACCATCCCACGCTACTGTTTCTAATCCGTCTACTGTATTAGCGGCTTTTTCTATTGTACTTTTGCACATACCACAGTTACCACGTACACCAAAGGTTGCCTTTGTTATTACAATGTCTTTAGTTGTTGTTTGCTCCGTATTTGTAGACTCATTTTTTTCAACATCTTTACAGCTTGCCAATCCGATAGCAGCAATAATTGTTATACTTAAAATTACTTTTTTACTCATATTAATTACATTTTTGTGTTCGTGATTTGTGTTTGAAAAATTCATTGTTAAAAATTTAATTGTTACTAATTATTTCTTCTATTTCTCCACATTTTAGCATCATATTACCAAAATATGGGTTTAATACTTGCTTATCTTTACTTAACCAATACGCTCCATTGTCACTATCAGCCATTGGGCAATATTGTTTATAAGATGTTTCGTTAATACCAAAAGATTGTACCGCAGTTATTAAATGTTCCGACACTATTTTAAATTGTATGCGTTGTTCTATAATATCAGTACTATTGGCAATGTTTTTACTACTAGAATTTAGAATACTTGCTAACTTCATCCATTGCTGATGAGCTACCTCATTTGTTAGTAAACTCATATCAATTTGTTTAAGTGTTTCAAATAATTGTTGAGCTTCCTTTTGAGCTAACATGGCATCTGTTTTTATTAATGCATCTTTCAAGCTGATATACTCATCATAAGCTTTTTGTAATTGCATTTTGAACATCGATGAAACTTCAAAGTCTTCGTTTATCATTTTTTTATGATTCATCATAGACTTTTTGCCTTGTAATTGAGCAGCTGCGTCAATAGTAAAAATACCATTGGTAACAACTTCATCACCATTTTTTAAACCTTTCAATATTTGATATGACTCCCCAATTCGTTTACCTAAAATGACTTCCTTCATTTCGAAAATAGTTTCATTTTGATTTGTTTTTAAGTAAACAATTGAGCGTTTTCCTGTCCATAATACAGCAGAAGCAGGAATTGTTATTGCTTTATTACTATTTAAATTACCTTCTATTTTTCCTTCAACAAACATCCCTGGTTTGAACTCATTTTTATTATTGTTTAGTACAGCTCTTAAAGCAACAGTACGTGTTTTTGTATTTAAAACGGGATCTATAAAATCTACTGTAGTCCTAAATGTTTTATCAGGATAAGTATTTGTGTTAATGCTTATATTCTGCCCCTCTTTAAACCTTTCAATTTGATTTTCATACACATCAAAATTTGCCCATACAGTATTCAAGTTTGTTATTTTAAACAACGGTTGTCCTTGTTTGATTGTTTCACCTTGGTTTATTAACTTTTCTATAACAGTACCAGAGACAGTTGCGTATACAGGGAAATTTTCTTTGATTTTTCCTGATGATTCAATTAGGCTAATTTGTCTTTCAGATAATTTCCATAACTTCAATTTATTACGTACAGCTTTATATAATAAAGGTTGTGATTCTTTTAATGAATGTGCCGTAATTAATTCTTGCTGAGCGGCATATAATTCAGGAGAATAAATTGTAGCTAATAATTGACCTTTACGTACCACTTCTCCAGTATAATTTATTTTTAATTGTTCTATCCTACCAGAGAAATAGCTTATCTGTACTACATTAGCTTCTTCATTTGCTGCAATTTTACCCGTAAGCTTGATGTCATTACCAAAGGCATTGCTATTCCCTACAATAGTAGTTTGAATATTAGCCAAGGCCATTGCATTTTTTGTTAATTTAAATTGATCAGGTGCTAAGCCTTTAGCTCCAACTTCTGCAGGTATTAAGTCCATTCCACAAATTGGGCAATCGCCTGGTTCTGGCTGCATAATTTGTGGATGCATAGAACAAGTCCACATTATTTTGTTTTCTGTAACTGCATCGTGATTATGGTCTGTTTCTGTATTTGATGAACCACCAAAAAGAAACCATCCTATTAGAAGTCCTAAAGCTAGTATTCCGATGTAAATTATATATTTTTTCATTTCTACTTAGTTAAGTAATTAATAATTGTTGTTTGAACATAATAGCTCTTTATCAAGTCTATTTGATTGATCTGAAACTTCAGTTGTAATTCCTGAATATCCAACACATCATTAAAATCAATCGTTCCAGTTTCGTAATTTTTGATTAAAATGTCTTCTGCATTCTTAGCTTGCTTTAAGTTTTTGGTTTGGGTTACATAGCTCATTCTTGCTGAAATACGTTTGTTAATTGCCCTGTCTAAAAGTGTTTCTAAAGTATTAAAGCGTTCTTGTTTTTGAGCCGTAATTTCTTGTTGTTTCAAGTCATTTTGCTTGGATTGAGATTTATATTTCTTATTAAAAATTGGTATTGATACCGAAACCATTGGCATTACTATATCCTTTCCATTATCCGAGAAACTCATGTCTGGTCTTTCAGTAACATGTATATAATCCAAACCGAAACCAATCGTCGGGCTGCTTTCTTTTTGATTTAATATTTCGGAGTATTCTATGGATTGAAAGAGTTTATCATATTTTAGCAATTCAGGATGTACTGCTAAATTTTCAGAGATACTATCAAAGTCTTCTGAAGGTATTATTAAACTATCCACCACATTAACTATAACTTCATTATCTCTATTCAATAGGTTATTAAAATTAGTTTGTTCTGCTAAAAATTGTCTACTTAAAACATCTTTTAGTTGTTGCATTTCGTTTTGGCGCATTTGCAAACGCAATACATCTACAGCAGATGCTTTACCAACCTCAACAGAAGTTAATGCCAATGTCTCGTATGTTTCTAATAGTTTGATATTTTCAGTTAATACCTTTTGTTTTGCTTTGTTAGTATATAGATTGTAATAAGATTTTGATACTGAAGTTATCAATTTTCGTTTTGCGATAACAATCTCTTCATATTTAGCATCTGCTAGTGAACTTGTATAATTTTCTCTAGCTGTAATAGTACCAAACCAAGGTATCATTTGTTTAGCAGATACTTTAAAGCGTTGTGCACCTGTTCGTGTTTCTGGCTCACTTGCAAAATACCCAAATCCAAACTCTGTATTAGGAATAGTGTTGACTTCATTTATTTTTTCAGAAGCTATATTATGTTGTAATTCAAGTTTTT
>CAJXHW010000124.1 GCA_913054565.1 uncultured Kordia sp.
GTGCCAAATGAATTATCAAATTGATTTTCAAATGTGTTGTAGTTTACAAAAGAGTTTAAGTTAAATGCTTTAGAAAATTTATATCCTAAACGTAAACTAGCATTTTCTCTTTTAAAAGGATCATCTTCAAACATTAAAGCGTTATCATAAGATCTTTTTGCCGACATTCCTTTTGTGTTTTCTGTAGAAACTGCCGCAAAATAATTCAACTTTTTTAATGTACCATTAACATTAGCACCAACAGTAGCAGTATTTAATTTGTACTTGTCTGTTACTACAGATCTGTTACTTCCCATACTCATAAACACAGAAGCCTTTATATTTTTATCAGTTGCTTTTTTTGTTGTAATATTAATTACACCAGATGTTGCTCCTGTACCATATAGTGTACTAACACCCCCTTTAATAATTTCAAGACTTTCAATGTTGTTAACATCTAATGAGCGCAAGTCAAACTCTGCATTGATGTTTGAAGGATCATTCACTTGAATGCCATCAATTAAAATAACCACTTGTCTGCTATTTCCTCCTCTAACTCTGTACCCTAAAACAGAACCAGCATTACTTTTAGCTCCAGTTATTTCAATACCTGAAACTGTACTAATTGTTTGCGCTAAACTTTGCCCTTTAACTTTAGCTAAATCGTTTTGAGATATTGTGTAAATAACTTTACCAGATTTTTCTCTGTTTAATTTAAACTTTGTGTCAAGCACAACAGTTTCTAATTGTTCAATAGTAACACTGTCTTGTGTTTTTTCTTGAGCATACGAAGTATATGCCAAGAAAGCCATACCTAAAAGGCTAAGCACTTTTTTGTTCATTGTAAAAATTTTACTTTAATAATAAATTGGGTACAGTCACGTTCATACTTCTAATCCCGGAAGTTTAAACATTGTACAGAAAAAGGTAGGTCTCCTGACTTGCTTAGTGTTACAACCTTCCCGTTTTTATAAATAAACAGTGGTTTTGAAAGAGTAACAGATAACTTAAAAAAGTTAAAGCTTACAGTTGCGGGTACAGTTTAGGATTTTCACCTAATTCCCTCTAATTAAAATTGAAGATTCTCAACTTTAAAACCAAATTCGGCGCGAATATACGTTATTTTATATAGTTTTTACCAACGAGATTTAAAATACTTCACTAGCTATTTTTTTAATATTATCACTTTTACCCATTGAGTAATAATGAACAACCGGTACTCCAGCATTAATCAGTTCTTTACTTTGGTTTATAGCCCAATCAATACCTACTTGACGAATAGCTTTATTGTTTTTACACTTTTCAATTTCATGAACTAATGAGTCGGGTAAATCAAGCCTAAAAACTTGAGGTAGAATTTGTAAATGGCGTTCAACAGCAATAGGTTTTATGCCTGGTATAATTGGTGTTGTAATACCAAACTCTCTAGCTTTAGTTACAAAATCAAAATATTTTTGGTTGTCAAAAAACATCTGGGTAACGATGTAGTCAGCCCCAGCGTCAACTTTATCTTTTAATCTGCGTAAATCACTTTCTAGGCTGGGAGATTCTAAATGTTTTTCAGGGTACCCTGCTACACCTACACAAAAATCAGTTTTATAAGGGGTTTCTATAATTTCATGTAAATATTTTCCTTGATTTAAATTGTTTATTTGCACTACTAAATCTGAAGCGTAGGTGTTACCACCATTTACTGCTTTGAAATATTGTTCATCTTTTCTGGCATCACCTCGTAAAGCCATTACATTGTCTAAACCTAAATAGTGACAATCTACTAAAAGATATTCAGTTTCTTCTTTAGAAAAACCACCACATAACACATGAGGGATGGCATCTACATTGTATTTATGTTTTAAAGATGCACAAATCCCTACAGTTCCTGGGCGCATACGTGTTATTTTTCTGTCTAAAAGACCGTTTTCCTTTGGTAAATAGATGTATTCTTCTCTAGATGTTGTGACATCGATAAATGGTGGGTTAAACTCTATTAAAGGGTCTATGTTATTATATAATTCTTGTATGTTTTGTCCTTTTTGAGGTGGGACAATTTCAAAAGAGAATAGCGTTTTTCCTTCGGATTTTTGTATGTGTTCGGTTACTTTCATAATATATTTTCGCTGAAAAAAAAATTTGTTATTTAAATCTTGCCTCCCTGTATAGGAGACTATTTATATAATTTGATATGTTAATTACACTTCAATAAGCTCAGTGTGATTTTATTCTACTAGATTTGGGAGAAGCCATTTTTGTGCTTTGTCTTTTGTAATTCCTTTTCTGTTGGCATAATCACTTATTTGATCATCAGTTATTTTTCCTACCCCGAAGTACTTAGCTTCTGGGTTTCCAAAATAATATCCTGAGACAGCTGCAGCTGGCCACATGGCTAAACTTTCTGTTAGCTTAACCCCTATACGTTCCTCGACTTTCAGCAATTGCCACAATGTAGTCTTTTCCAAATGGTCTGGACATGCGGGGTACCCTGGCGCCGGACGAATACCTACATAACTTTCTTTTATTAAATCATCGTTAGTAAGATTTTCATTTGCTGAATAGCCCCAATGTTTGGTTCTTACTTGTTTGTGCAAGTATTCTGCAAAAGCTTCGGCAAAACGATCGGCAATGGCCTGTGCCATAATCGCATTATAATCATCTTCTTTTGCTCTGTAACTATCTGCTAGTTCTTGAGCTCCAAAAATACCCACACAAAAGGCGCCCATATAATCTATTTTACCAGAATCTTTTGGCGCAATAAAGTCTGCTAAAGCATGGTTAGGAATTCCTTTCCGCTTTTTTAATTGCTGACGTAAAGTTCTAAAAACGGCTATTTCCTCGCCTTTTTTCTGAACTAAAATATCGTCTTCATTTATTGTATTTGCTTCAAATAATCCAAATACTGCTTTGGGTTTTAAAAGTTGTTTGGCTATAATTTTTTGAATCATTTCCTGAGCTTCATTGTACATAATTGTAGCTTGCTCACCAACTACGTCATCAGTTAATATATCAGGAAATTTCCCATGTAAATCCCAACTTCTAAAAAATGGACTCCAATCTATATACGGCACTAGTTCTTTTAAGCTTAATTGTTTTAACACCTTAACACCCAACTCTTTAGGTTTTACAATTTCGGATGTTACCCAGTCAATCTGAAGTTTTTTTTGTCGTGCTTCACTAATAGAAATATATGATTTTTCTTTACCTCGTTTTAAAAACTTAGTTCGAAATTCATCATAATCTGTTTTCATTTTTGCAACATATTCATGTGATGTTTTTTTATTCAACAAATTTCCTACAACTGTAACAGCCCTTGATGCATCATTTACGTGAACCACTGCATTATTATATTGAGTATCTATCTTAACCGCAGTATGGGCTTTTGATGTCGTAGCACCACCTATTAAGAGAGGCAATTCAAAGTTCTGACGTTGCATTTCTTTTGCCAAATACACCATTTCATCTAAAGATGGTGTTATTAAACCAGATAATCCAATTGCATCTACACGTTCTTTAATAGCTGTTTCTATAATTTTTTCAGGCGGTACCATAACGCCTAAATCAACTATTTCATAGTTATTACAAGCCAAAACAACACTTACAATATTTTTACCAATATCGTGAACATCACCTTTTACAGTTGCCATTAATATTTTTCCAACAGGTTCTTGCTTATCGCCTTTTTCAGCTTCAATAAATGGGTTTAAATAACCCACAGCTTTTTTCATGACACGTGCGGATTTCACCACTTGTGGCAAGAACATTTTACCAGCACCAAATAAATCGCCCACCACATTCATTCCCATCATTAAATGGCCTTCAATAACTTCAATGGGTTTTTCGGCTTCTTGTCTAGCTTGTTCAATGTCTTCTATAATAAACGCATCAATACCTTTTACTAAAGCATGTGTAATTCTATCTTGTAATGGATTTTCTCGCCATGATACATCTAAACCTTTCACAACTTTAGACCCTTTTACAGTTTCTGAAAAATCAAGTAAACGCTCAGTTGCATCGTCTCTTCTATCAAGAATAACATCCTCAATATGCTTTAATAAATCTTTAGGAATATCATCATACACCTCTAAAAGTGTTGGATTTACAATACCCATATTCATGCCAGCTTGAATGGCATAGTATAAAAACACCGAGTGCATCGCCTCACGAACACCATCATTTCCTCTAAAAGAAAACGACACGTTACTCACGCCTCCACTAACACTTACATTAGGTAAGTTTTCTCTCACCCAGCGTGTAGCTTCAATAAAATCGATAGCATTTCTGCGGTGTTCTTTCATACCTGTAGCCACAGGAAAAACATTCAAATCGAAAATGATATCTTCAGACGGAAAGTGTACAATGTCTACCAATATGTCATAAGATCTCTTTGCAATCTCTATTCGTCTTTCATAATTATCGGCTTGTCCTTCTTCGTCAAAAGCCATTACAATAACTGCCGCTCCGTACCGTTTTATTTGTTTGGCTTCCCATATAAATTTATCTTCACCTTCTTTAAGTGAAATTGAATTCACGACGCATTTCCCTTGTACTACTTGAAGTCCAGCCTCGATAATTTCCCATTTTGAACTATCAATCATTATGGGTACGCGACAAATATCTGGTTCTGCAGCAATTAAATTCAAAAAGCGAATCATTGACTCTTTACCATCAATCAGACCATCATCAAAATTAATATCGATAATTTGTGCACCTCCATCAACTTGATGTCGTGCAATATCTAAAGCTTCATCAAATTTCCCATCTTTAATTAATCGAAGAAATTTTCGTGAACCTGCAACATTAGTCCGTTCTCCAACATTAACGAAGTTACTATGGTCATTGAGAACTAAAGGTTCTAGTCCTGATAGTTTTAGGTATTTAGTTTCTCTATTCATAACTATTTGTTATTTGTCTTGGTTTGTATTTAGTTGCTACATCAACAATAGCTTTAATGTGTTCTGGGGTAGTACCACAACAGCCGCCAATAATATTGATTAAATCTCTCTTTAAATATTCTTCAATTTGCTCTGCCATCTCCGCTGCAGTTTCGTCATATTCTCCAAAGGCATTAGGTAAGCCAGCATTTGGGTGTGCAGAAATAGCAAAATCAGTTTTAGAAGCTATAGCTTCTAGATGAGGTTGTAATAAATTAGCACCTAAGGCACAATTAAATCCTACAGAAAGTAGTGGAATGTGTGACACAGAAATTAGAAAAGCTTCTGCAGTCTGTCCAGACAATGTACGGCCACTAGCATCAGTAATTGTTCCGCTTAGCATTATTGGTATATCTATTTTGCGTTCTTCTTTTACCTCTTCTATAGCAAATAGTGCAGCCTTTGCATTTAAAGTATCAAATACGGTTTCTATTAATAAGATGTCTACACCACCATCTAATAGTGCTTCTGTTTGTTGTTTGTAAGCGCTACGTAATTCATTAAAGGTTATTGCTCTGTATCCTGGGTCATTAACATCAGGAGACATGCTAGCAGTACGATTTGTAGGGCCAATAGATCCTGCAACAAACCTGGGTTGATCAGGGGTTAATTTGGTGAATTTTTCTGCGACTTCTTTTGCAATTTTTGCTGACTGGTAGTTTAATTCATAGACGTATTCTCCCATCTGATAATCAGCCATAGCAATGGTTGTACCAGAGAAAGTATTAGTTTCTACAATGTCAGCCCCAGCTTCAAAATACTTTGCATGTACTTCTTTGATGGCTTCAGGTTGGGTAATTGACAGTAAATCGTTATTTCCTTGTAATGGAATAGGATAATCTTTAAAACGCTCTCCTCTAAAATCTTCTTCAGTGAATTTATAAGCTTGTAGCATTGTACCCATGGCACCATCTAACACTAAAATTCGTTTTTCTAATTCTTTGTATATACTTCTCATAACTTTAT
>CAJXHW010000125.1 GCA_913054565.1 uncultured Kordia sp.
ATTATGGTAGGTATGGCCATTCCTACAACCAAAGCAATAATATAATTAATATCTTTATTAGGCCCTACTGTAAGAGCACTAACTGCTTTAGCTTTATCAATTACTAATAAGTCAGACACACTTGCTGCTTTAATCATTTTAGCCTCACTTTTTTTACCTAAAAACAATTGGTATAAGTTATTACTTAGGTTGTACTGACGTTGTATGTTTCCTAATTTTTGTTGGTCTTCTGGTAAGTTTGAAAAATCACCTTCAGCTGCATACAATTCTTTATTAACACTACGCCTTTCCAAATCGAGCACAGTTCTGTAACTTGTAATATTCTCAAACAACACGGCTTTAAGCGAATTAATATTTCTATCTAATTCTGCAAAAATAGGGGAATCCTCGCGCACAGCATAGCCATATTTTGAGCGTTCAACTGAAAGACCTATGATTTGATTGACATTAGACACAATATTAGATTCATCGATTCCTACTACTGATGGTGCTGGAACTTCTATATATTCTTTTTTATTTATTAGATAATTCTCAAGAACTTTTAAATAATCATATTTTTTATCAAGAGCATTTTTCTCTACATCTAACTTGGTTAACTTTTCTGATAACTTACCTGCTTCGTTTGACAAATTCATTGATTTTGCTCCTCTGTAAAAACTATTCAGTTCATCTTCACTATTCAATACGCTGTTACGTAAACTGTCCAACATTTTATCTACAAACTCAATAGTTTTAGTAGCAAATAAGTTTTTGCGCATTAATTGATCTCTACTCAACACCTCTACAGACGCGTTCAAATAATCAACTAATCTGTATTTGTTACTCCCCTTTAAAGACAAGTTAATAATTGGTGATCCAGCAGCAACAGGACTTACATTAATACCTAAATAGGATTTTACTACACTATCGAAGTTTAAAAAACTAATTGTAAACGGCTTATAATTTAAAGAGTTGCTGTTTACATCTTTTTTTAGCGTGAATTTTAAAAACGGGTGTTGCACTAAACTATCATACCTATATGTAGCTTTTACTTCACCTGTTTTTACAGTCACTGTTTTTATTTCTTTTGTTCCGTAGTGCTGTACTTTAACCCTTGGAATAGTATGGTTATAAGATAGTTCATAACTTGACTCATCTAATGGTTTTATATGAATTACCGTATTAAGTAGTTGGTATGCCGAAGTATCTACATGTACTAAAAACGGCGTTTTTTTATACGCATCATAAGTCCAATATTTTGCTTGTTTTTCATACTTAACATAATACTGCAAATACTCTACTACTTTTTCATTATGGGTACGCGATTTAAATAATGTTGTGGTTGTTTGAATTTTATCTGATGCGCCACCCCAGTTAAATGTTAAATTTGTATTGGATGTAAAAAAAGGGTTCTTATCATTAGAAACTACAAATTGTGACTTAACAGCATACTTGTTTTTTTTTCTAAGATTAATTTGATATGCTGTAATTAAACTGATTAGTAAAATCAATGCATACAGCCACCAATTTTGTACTATTTTAAAAAACAAATCCTTAAAATTAATCGCTGGCTTAAAGTCAGATATTTTAAATTCTTCTTCCATTTTCAGCTTATAAAGTTCTTACAATAAAATAGGTTGTTGTTAATGCGGTAAAAATACTTAGAATTGTTGTAAACGACTGTATACCTGTAGTTCCGGTTCCCCAAGCCTTTTGTGGTAGTGGCTTAACATACAACATATCATTTGGTTGAATATAAAAAAATGGTGATTCAAAAATATTGACATCTGTTAAATCTATGTGATGTATTTTATTTCCTCCAGGATATGGCCGAATCAATAACACATCTTTTTTATTTCCAATTATAGGAATATCTCCAGCATTGGCAATGGCTTCAAAAATATTTACTCTTTCTTGAAAAATAACCTTTGTTCCTGTAGACCCAAACTCACCAATAGTTGTGTATTTTACCCCTCCTAATTTAACCGTTACAAAAATATTAGCTTCTTTTTTAAAATATTGAGCTAATAGCTCTTCCTCTATTTTAGCTTTTACTTCTTCAACAGTTAAGTTTAGTATTTTAATTTTACCAAGCGTAGGCATGTTAATTTCACCGTGATCATCTATTAAAAACCCATCAGAATACAAGCCTTCTCTAGTCAAAGCTGACACATTATCACTTGCTCCAATTGGGTTGAACATTCCTACCAACTCTTGATCTAAAGCTTTAACACGAATACTTAACACATCATTAATCTGTAATCGGTATGGAGGTAATTGCTTGCTTAACATTAGCTCTTCAACTAATTTATCGCGTTGCTGCATATAAGCAGATTGTTTGTTAGAAATACACGATGTAAATGAGAGAGTTATAAGTGTAAAAAAAATAAGTAAAGACTTAATTTTCATTGATATTCATTTTTTAGTAAGTCACAAATATAACTTTTCAGAAGTAATAATAAAACTTTATACCTTATATCTAAGGAATTTCAACTTAATTTGTAAAAAAATAAAAACGTGAACTACTTATCTGTAGAAAACATATCAAAATCATACGGTGAACGCGTGTTGTTTGACAATGTTTCATTTGGAATAAACAAAGACCAAAAAATAGCCTTTATTGCTAAAAACGGTACTGGAAAATCAACCATTTTAAACATTATCACCAATCGTGATGAATCTGACACTGGACAAATTGTTAAACGTAAAGATTTAAGCATTTCTTTTCTTTCACAAGATGATGTTTTTGACGAAAATTTAACTATTGAAGAGACTATTTTTGCTTCTGATAATCCGACATTAAAAATCATACAGCAATACGAAAAAGCGTTAGAAAACCCTGAAGATGCAGATGCCTACCAAAAGGCTTTTGAATTAATGGAACAACACCAAGCATGGGATTTTGAAACACAATACAAGCAAATACTATTTAAACTTCAACTTGATCAATTAAATCAAAAAGTGAGTTTGTTATCTGGTGGACAAAAAAAGCGTTTGGCTTTAGCAACTATTCTTATCAACAAACCCGATTTATTAATTTTAGACGAACCTACCAATCATTTAGATTTAGGTATGATTGAGTGGTTAGAGGCCTATTTTAAAAAGGAGAACATCACGTTATTTATGGTCACTCACGACCGCTATTTTTTAGAACGTGTTTGCAACGAAATTATAGAACTAGAAAACGGTCAAATATATAGTTACAAAGGAAATTATTCTTATTACCTAGATAAAAAAGAAGCTCGTATTACCTCTGAAAGCACAGAAATTGGCAAAGCTAAAAACCTATTTAAAAAAGAATTGGATTGGATGCGCCGTCAACCAAAAGCACGTACTACAAAATCGAAGTCGCGTATTGATGATTTTTACGCCATTAAAGAAAAAGCCCACTCCAGACGTAAAGAACACTCTATGGAATTAGAGATTAATATGGAACGCTTAGGTAACAAAATTGTTGAATACCACAATGTGTACAAATCTTTTGGAGAAAAAACAATATTAAACAAATTCAATTACTCATTTATAAGGGGTGAACGTATTGGAATTATTGGAAAAAACGGAACAGGAAAATCGACGTTCTTGAACATGCTTACCAATACTGATACACCAGATGCTGGTAAAGTAATTGTTGGCGATACTGTTAAGTTTGGGTACTACACTCAAAAAGGAATTGCGATAAAAGAAGGTCAAAAAGTTATTGAAGTTATTCGTGAGTTTGGAGATTATATCCCTTTGTCTAAAGGGCGGAAAATTTCCGCATCGCAGTTACTCGAACGTTTTTTATTTGACAAAAAGAAACAATATGATCGGGTTGAAAAACTATCTGGTGGTGAACGTAAACGTTTGTATTTATGCACCGTTTTAATTCAAAATCCAAATTTCTTAATCTTAGATGAACCTACTAATGATTTAGATATTGTTACTTTAAGTGTTTTAGAAAATTTTTTATTAGATTATCCTGGCTGTTTAATTGTTGTATCTCACGACCGTTATTTCATGGATAAAGTTGTAGATCATTTGTTTGTTTTTAGAGGCGAAGGTATAGTAGAAGATTTTCCAGGAAATTATTCTGATTTCAGATCATATGAAGACAGTAGCACTCCCGAACTAAAAACTGAAGAAAAAAAGGAAAAAACGACTTGGAAAAAAGAACCAAAAGTTCAATTGTCATTTAACGAACAAAAAGAATACAATCGTTTAGAAAAAGAGATTCAAAAATTAGAACGCCAAAAAAAAGAACTGGAAAATAGTTTTGCAACACAAGACTATTCCGTTGATGATATTGAACGCGTATCAAAAGAAATAAAGTCTATTAGTATTTCAATAGAAGACAAAGAACTACGTTGGTTTGAATTATCTGCTAAATTAGAAGAATAAAAGCATCATGTTTCAGGTTATAGCATATTTCAGGTTTTTATTTGCCTCAACCAATCAACATGGTGTGCACTCTCCTTTTGTGTATGACTTAATCACCAAGTGTTTTTACAATAAAACAGAGTTAGCTGTTTATAAAAAACTAGACTTCTATAGGGCACGTTTATTGACTAATAAAACCCGCATTAACGTAACCGATTTTGGTGCTGGCAGCAAACTGTTTAAAAGCCCAGAACGAGAAATTGCAGCCATTGCAAAAACCGCAGGCATCACTCCAAAAAGAGCTAAACTACTTGCCAGGTTAGCTCAATATTTCAACTTTGACTCAGTTTTAGAACTCGGTACTTCATTAGGCTTAGCATCATCTGCTATAGCCTTTGCCACACCTAAAACATCAATAACCACACTAGAGGGATGCCCAGAAACTGCTGCTGTAGCAAAAGCACAATTTGAAGCTTACCAACTACACAACATTAGCCCTGTAGTTACGGACTTTTCAAACTATTTGAATTCTTCTACTCGTCATTATGATTTGGTTTATTTTGATGGCAATCATCAAAAAGATGCTACACTAAGCTACTTTAACCATTTGGTAAAACATGTAACCAATGACACGGTATTTATTTTTGACGACATTCATTGGTCTAAAGACATGGAAGATGCATGGGCGGTACTAAAAAACCACCCAAAAGTGACTATTACTATAGATACGTTTTATTGGGGTTTTGTATTCTTTAGAGCAGAACACAAACACAAAGAGCATTTTGTTATTAGAGCATAGCACCCCTAAATTGACTACAAAAACACTTCATTTTCATCTTATAAATCGTTAATTTTACAAGATGAAAGTATATACAAAAACCGGAGACAAAGGAACAACTGCCTTATTTGGAGGTACCAGAGTTCCGAAACATCACATACGAATTGACAGTTACGGGACTGTAGATGAATTGAATTCATACATAGGTTTGATTAGAGACCAAGATATTGATACTAATTCGAAAAAAACATTGGTTGACATTCAAGATAAACTATTTACACTTGGCGCTATTTTAGCTACTGACCCTGAAAAACAGGTTTTGAAAAATGGGAAAGAACGCTTGAATATTCCTAAAGTTGAAGAAACTGACATAGAAACTTTAGAAACTGAAATTGACACTATGGAGCAAGACCTTCCTCCTATGACACATTTTGTGTTACCAGGTGGCCACACAACAGTGTCATATTGTCACATAGCACGCTGTGTGTGTAGACGTGCCGAGCGTTTAGCTAGTGAATTAAATAGCATTTCCCCTTTTGATGAACGCGCCTTAAAGTATTTAAATAGACTTTCTGACTATCTTTTTGTATTGGCACGAAAGTTGTCCTATGACTTGAACGCAGAGGAAATTAAATGGATTCCTAAAAAGTATTAAGAACTCATAGAACACCACTGCTTCACAACAAAAAAACGTTCTTTTAAAAAATATTTGAAATAATTAACTTTTTACTTGATT
>CAJXHW010000126.1 GCA_913054565.1 uncultured Kordia sp.
AACATATAAAAAAAGCCGCAAATTGCGGCTTTTTTTATACACTATTATAACAGGTTACTCCTTATTTGGTGCCATAAACTTATACACCAATCCAGCTAAAATTGCTCCAACTATTGGCGCAACCCAAAACAGCCACAATTGCCCTAAAGCTTCTCCACCAACAAATAAAGCTTGACTTGTACTTCTTGCCGGATTAACCGATGTATTTGTTACTGGAATACTTATTAAATGTATTAATGTTAACCCTAAACCGATAGCAATACCAGCAAATTTTGAATTAGCATTTTTATGTGTTGCCCCTAAAATTATAATCAAAAACATAAATGTCATTACCACTTCAGTAACCAATGCTGCAGTCATGTTAAAACCACCAGGTGATAGTGCTCCAAATCCGTTTGCAGCAAAATTTCCTATTGCATTTCCATTACCTGTAGCAATAACATACAAAACACTAGCACCAACAATACCGCCAATAACTTGTGCAATAATGTATGGGAAAATATCTTTAGCGTCAAAACGCCCACCCATCCATAAACCTATGGTAACAGCTGGGTTAAAATGTCCTCCTGAAATATGCCCCACTGCATAAGCCATGGTCAATACTGTTAAACCAAAAGCAAAGGCAACTCCTACAAACCCAATACCTACATCCGGAAATCCTGCTGCTAAAACAGCACTACCACACCCGCCTAATACCAACCAAAAAGTTCCAATAAACTCTGCTACTAATTTTTTCATAAAGTTTGTTTTTATTTACTATTGAAGATAAGACATATAAAATTAATAATCAGTACTTAGCATGAAGTTTTAGATGATTGACCCTAAAGTATCTTTAAAAGGGAGAGGGAATATATATGTTATTCTACTATTTTAAAAGACGTTGCAATAAATTTTTCTTTTACTATTGAGCCAGAAACTTGCGCTTTTTTTATGGCTTCACAAAACCCATCAACAGCATGTGCATCACCATAATCATCGATATTTGTTCCTTCTACATAGTAGGTTCTTTTATTCATTTGTATAGCTAAAGTACAGCCTTTTTCAGGCATCAAAAACTGACATTGTCCACAAGAGGCTTCCACAATTTTATCCGTTATTTCATCTGTTTTACAAGAACTCAGACTACATAACATCATAATTAAGCACAAAACATTTTTCATAATCATTTTATTTTCTGTGAAGTAACCTAGTAAGTTTAATAGATAAATCTGTTAAAATTATTTTAGCATTTCCATTACGTTCAATGTGATAAATAGCATCATTTAACTCGTCTTTTATGGCTAAAATATTATTTCCATGTACAAAAGGAGCAAACTTAGCCAATGAAAAATTTTGGGTTTGCGTTTCTAAATACACTAAATCTGTAGCAGTGTAATTATATAATAAGGCTTGGCGAAAAAAATTTAAACAATAATTTAAAAATTGCTTTTGAGTTTCTCTACCTGTTTTTGATATTGTTTCACTCCAGGTTAGCAAGTCATTAATTGCTGTTTTATTTCCTTTAGCTCTAAAGGCAGCACGTACCCAAGTAATGAACCACTCTTCAAACTGTAAGTCTTCAGAGTCTTTATTAAATAAGTCAATAGCTTTATTATAATTACCATCGGCTTGATGCGCTATTTTTATAGCTTCAGTTTGATTAATGTCGAAGTTTGACGTCAACTCCGTAACAATATCTTGTTCTGCTAACGCAGGAAAATGTAAAACTTGGCATCTAGAACGAATGGTATTTATAATCTGGTCTTCGTTTTCAGTAACTAATAGAAATACTGTTTTCTCTGGCGGTTCTTCTATCAATTTCAATAATTTATTTGCAGCAGCATTATTCATCTTCTCTGCCATCCAAATAATCATGATTTTATATCCTCCTTCGTAAGATTTTAAAGCTAATTTTTTAACAACATCCAGTGCTTCATCAACACCAATTTGCCCTTGTTTGTTTTCAACTCCTAATAATTTATACCAATCAAATAAATTACCATAAGGTTGCTCTTTTACAAAACTGCGCCAATCGTCTAAAAACAAATTACTCACAGCATGACGCTTCACCTTATCATTAGTGGCAACGGGAAAAGCAAAATGTAAATCAGGATGTGATAAGCCATCTAATTTTAATTTACAGGCTTCATCATCTTCGCCGCATAAAATATGGCGTGCATAAGCAATGGCAATAGCCAAGGCCCCGCAACCTTCAGGTCCCACAAACAATTGCGCATGGGGTATTCGCCCGTGATTAGCACTTGTTTTTAAATGATTTACTAGATGTGTTTGACCAATTAATTTACTAAAATCCATCACACAAATATAAGGTAATAATCACGGCCATCAAGAATTATTCAAACTTTAAAAGAGGTTTCAATGATTCATTTAAATAGCTATCTTTGCAGAAACTTTAACACAAACACATGAAAACCATTAACGACTTTAATTTTAATCATAAAAAAGCATTAATACGAGTAGATTTTAATGTGCCATTAAACAAGGAATTTCAAGTAACAGATATTACGCGTATTCAGGCTGCTAAACCTACAATTATTAAAGTTTTAGAAGACGGTGGAAGCTGTGTATTAATGTCGCATTTAGGTCGTCCAAAAGGCGTACAAGAAGAGTTTTCTTTGCAACATATTGCAGCCACCATAAGAGATGTGATTGGTGTTGATGTACAATTTATATCAGATTGTATTGGTGTTGAAGCAGAAGCAGCAGTTGCAAATTTAGAAGATGGGAAAATTTTATTATTAGAAAATTTACGTTTTCATGACGAAGAGAAAAAAGGAGATGTTGGCTTTGCTGAACAATTATCAAAATTAGGTGATATTTATGTAAATGATGCCTTTGGTACTGCCCATAGAGCCCATGCCTCAACAAGTGTAGTGGCTTCTTTTTTTGGAGAAAATAAATGTTTTGGAAGCTTATTAGCTAAAGAAATTGAAAGTATAAATAAAGTAATGATGACTGGTGAAAAACCAATAACTGCAATTTTAGGTGGCGCCAAAGTATCTTCTAAAATTACTATTATTGAAAACATTTTAGATAAAGTTGATCATGTCATCATAGGTGGAGGTATGACCTTTACATTTATAAAAGCATTAGGCGGGCAAATAGGAAATTCATTAGTAGAAGATGACTATTTAGAATTGGCAAAATCTATTTTAGAAAAAGCTAAAGCTAAAGGTGTAGAAGTGCATTTGCCTGTAGACGCATTAATAGCAGATCGTTTTTCAAATGACGCCAACACCCAGTTGGTTGATACAACAAAAATACCTGATGGATGGATGGGCTTAGATGTTGGCCCTGAAACGAATGCCTTATTTACAGATGTGCTTTCAAAATCTAAAACCATTCTTTGGAACGGCCCATTAGGAGTATTTGAACTGGACACATTTTCAAAAGGAACAATTGCTTTAGGAAACGCTATTGTTGCAGCAACTGAAAACGGGGCGTTTTCATTAGTGGGTGGTGGCGACTCTGTTGCCGCAGCAAAACAATTTGGCTTAAGTGATAAAGTCAGTTATGTGAGTACTGGTGGTGGTGCTATGTTAGAAAGTTTAGAAGGGAAAACCTTACCGGGTATTGCCGCAATTTTAAACGGGTAATTTAATGGGGACTATAAAAGTTGAAAATATAAAAGTATACGCCTTTCATGGTTGTTTAAATGAAGAAGCGCTTATTGGAAGTGATTACTCTGTTAATATTACAGTTAAAGCCGATTTATCAAAATCTTCGCAAACAGATGATTTAAACGACACTGTTGATTATGTGTTGTTAAATAAAATTGTTGTGGAGGAAATGTCTGTGCGATCTAAATTATTAGAAACTGTTGTGCAACGAATCTTAGATAGAGTATTTAAAGAGAGTCTGTTAGTGAATTTTACTGAAGTTTCTGTATCAAAAATAAATCCGCCAATAGGTGGAAATGTTGAGAAAGTTACCATAGTTTTAAGTAAAGAGCGTTGCTAATTAAAAATATCTTATTACATTTGTCGCTGAAATAGGGTGTCGTGGCCGAGTGGCTAGGCAGTGGTCTGCAACACCATCTACAGCGGTTCGAATCCGCTCGACACCTCTAAAAAAACCTCATAACTCCTTTGTTATGAGGTTTTTTACGTTATCACTTGTATTAACAGGTTTAAACAAAACACTTGAAAATATGTTCAATCCTCTTATATTTACCAATGAATGAGGCCACTTAACTGAGTTTTGTATAAAAAAAACTTAACTTGGACATATAAACACAAAAATGTTTACTTATTAGCAATAATTAGAAAACCAACAATATGACAAACATTGGTTGTAAGACAGTATTTAATGCAAGGAATTTACTTTTGGTTTTTCTGTCAATTCAAATCACTTCCTGTACAGGACAAGTGAAAGAAAAACCGATTTCTGATATAAAAGAAAGTGAAGTATACACCCAACCAATAATTTTAAATCAAAACACAACATTTCCTCAAATTCACACCAACTTAAATGGAATGGTAAGAGAGTTTGTAAGAACAATCTATCAAGACAAAAATGGGAACTATTGGTTTGGAACAAATGGAGATGGGATAATATGCTATAAAGGTCAATCACTTGAAAAAATCAAAATTTCAGGAATTAGCCCAAATTTTAGGGTCCTAGAAATTGTAGAAGATGAGGCAGGTTATATATGGTTTGGAACATCTGAGGGACTGATAAAATATGATGGTAAAGAGTTCAAAACATTTTCAAAAAAAAATGGATTACTGAATGAAGAAATTTGGGGTTTAACAATTGACAAAGAAGGGCTTATTTGGGTTGGTGGTACGAGAGGAGTTAGTCATTTTGATGGAGAGAAATTTATACCGTTTTCGTTGCCAATTTCAAAAGTGGAAAATGCAAAACCAATGCTATCTGACAAATTAGTTTTTAAAATTATAGAAGACAAGAGTGGAAATATGTGGTTTGCTACCGATGGGAATGGAATTTTTAAATATAACAATGGAGAGTTTTTTCAGTTAACAGCTAAAAATGAACTTACTAATAATAATGTTGCGGATATTTTAGAAGACAAACAAGGAAATATTTGGATTGGAACTTTTTATGGCGGTGTGAGTAAATTTGATGGAAAAACGTACACCAACTTCACTAAAGATGGAATTATTGCAGGTGTAGAAACCTACAATTTTTATGAAGACAGCCAAGGAAATATTTGGTTTACGGCTGAAGGTTATGGTGTTTATAGATATGATGGTAATAATTTCAAACAATTCACAACGGAAGATGGTTTGACCTCGAATGTCACGCAAAGTATTCTAGAAGACAACAAAGGACAGGTTTGGTTCGGAAGCTGGCAAGGATTAAGCATTTATGACGGACAAAAAATTATGAATGCGAAAGACAAAGAACCTTGGACGAACTAAAAATAACTGTTGTTAATAATGTATATAATTAATTACTTTGGTTGCTGTCTATTTGGATAACAAGGTTTTATGCTTCAAACATCCACTAAATTGGAAAACGGATTTGAATTATACTCTCCTGAACAAAAGAAAATTTATGCTTGGAAAGAGAGTTTTAAAAAAGCTATAGTCAAAAAAACGAATGAACACCCAGAAATGGATGCTTTTATAGAATTTGTCGAAACTAAAGAAACAGATACCATTTTAAATATTCCTTGTAAAAAAGTTTTATTAAAATCTAAGATGAGAACAGCTGAACTTTAGCTCAGCAGTGAATATTTGAAAATTATTCTGAATTTAAATTAGACTATAAAAATTAGGTTTTTGAAAGGTATTGGTGTTTCTTTAGTTTCGACAAATTCTATAAAAGC
>CAJXHW010000127.1 GCA_913054565.1 uncultured Kordia sp.
ATTACCTTCTCCAGAACCTCCGCCTGCATATGCAGTCATAGATAAAAAAGCTATTACTAGTGTTACTACAATCTTGAAAGATTTTTGTGCGATCATCATACCTTTGTTCAATAATAAAATTTATGCTCTGTAAATTTCGGTGCAAAGGTACACAATAAATCAAAACTACAAACGGTTTTTTAATTTTGTTTATTTCTAGTGGCGTGTTTCACTTTATTATGACAAAATTATAAAGAATTAGAATCTTAAAAACTAAAGATTTTGACACATTAATACTCTTTTGAATTTAATAATTTAGCTATGGCTATTGATTCAATAACAATAAATAAGAAAAATGGAATTATTAAAGATAAGCGTTGTTACAACTCTAACCTAACCTCTGAAAAAACAGTGTTTTGAAACAGCATTACAAAAAAGCCAATTTTCAAAAACACACAGGCTAAAAAACCATAACCCGCTTGACTAGGTAATTTTTCCGCTATAATTTCTATACCTATATATATTAAAACTGATGCGATAAAGTTAAATAAATAGACATTTAATAAGGAATATGACAAATACAACTCTTTAGTATTTAATGCATAATCATGAGTTACAAACACCACTAAAAAGGCTATACATACAACTAATAAATAAACTAAAATTCTTTTAATCATCTTGATTTGTAATTTTTATAACTTGACGAATTACAGAAAACATTGCCCCGAAAACCGCCAACAATGTACATATTTTAGTATATAACTCATATTCATTTGGATACTGACCATCTAACCATTTGCCTAAAAGGCTTCCTAAGTAAATAGTCCCTCCCATTTGAAAAGCTATTCCTGTAAACCTAACATATTTATTAAGCGGTTTTTTCTTCAATTGAGCTAGCCTTTAAAGTCTTTACACCTGCACCCATAACACATGTTGCGTTAAACATTGCACCTGGCTCTACAGTTAATTTATTTATAAACACCTCGCCTTGAACTTGAGATGTACTTCTTAAAAACAACATTTCACTAACGGTTAACTTGCCTATAAACTCGCCTTCAAAATCTGCGCTTGCACAAGCTAACGTACCCTTAATTTTACCATTAACACCTAAAACTACCTTACCTGAAGCTTTAATATCACCTTCTATTTCACCGTCAACTCTTAAACCTGCTTCTGATGTTATTGTACCTACTATTTTGGTTCCCTCTACAATTCTATTTTGCTGCGTAATTGACGATGTTGTTGTTCTTGTCTTTTTTTTGTTGTCTGAAAACATACTTAATTTGGGGTTTGAGTATTTTGAAATTCAGTTAATTTTTTATGTATCTGTATTACTTTGTAATTATCAGAAGATGGAAATATAACATTTTTCACTGGTTTATACTTCTTTTTGTTTTCAAGTAAAAACGAATGAAAAGAAGCTGCCACTTCCTGAGTAATAAAACCATGTACAACTACAAAGGTTTTCTCTCTATTATAATAATCTAATGAAACTTTTAAATAATCTTTACCCGTATCTTTAAGTGCTTTTTCTAAACCTTCTTTTGTTTCTTGCACAACTTCCTGATTTTTATCAAACACATAAACTAGCTTATAGTTTTTACCTATAGCATTATTTTCTAATTTTTGTTTTAACATTACAGGAATTGCCGTAGATAATAACTTTTGCGCCCCTTTACCTTCTTCCGAATTTGGGTAATTTAAGGCTACATAACTTATGCTTTCCTTATACGCTTCAAAACCATCAATTTTCCCTAAAACAACAGCTTTAAACAATTCGAATTTCGGTAACATTTCATCGCCATCAAACTGTGTAATCGATTTCTCTAATTCAAGGGCTACAAACTCATATTCGCCTGCTTCAAACCTCTTATACAAACGCTCATAAACAGCTTTAGGACTACCTTCTGCAAACGACAGCATTGCATCTGGGTTTCTTAAAATTTCTGCATAACGTGAGGTTGGATAGTTCAATATAATATCCTGCTTAATTGTCTCTTTTTTATTACTATTTAATTCTGTATATATTTTATACAATTGATATTTTGCTGGCAACGCCAAACGTTCATTTGGATTAAAACTTAATAATTTTTCCAAGCGCTTACCTGCTAACTCATATTCTTTAAATTTTTGCTTGTAAATTAAACCCAATTGATAGTATGCAAAATTACGCTTTCCAACTATGCTATCTTTTTGTTTTGGACTTACGGGTAGTTGTGACACGTAATAATCTGTGGTATAAATATCTTCTGTTTCTTTATTTATATTGGCTGAATCGACTTCAGACACTTCAGCATCCGTTTCTGTAATAGCAATACCTTTATTACTTCTGCGCCAGTCATCTTCTAAAACTCTATCGCCCCATATTTTTCTGAATTCCACTTTACCGTAAGCAACGGTTGTTGGATTATAAAAATAAAACACTGATGCCTTTCCTTGCTTCCCTTTATTATTCACTCCAACTCCAACTGAAACAACAGACGCCAATGATTTTTCAGTCTCTAAAGCTTTCTTCAACGAATCTTGCTTTTTTAAATTTGAAATGTGCTTTTCAAAATACGCCAAACGCTCAGATTCTGTATAATTTAAAATCCTTAAAATACTATCATTACGCTTTGCCAAATCCTCATAAGCAATAACATCTTCTAGATTATCGCGTTTCTTTTTAAAGAAACGAAATTCTTTACTTTTTGACTTCAATTTAGTCATGGTGCTGTCATAATACGCACCAGCAGCCTTATAATTGGTGGCATTAAACTTAAATTCAGCCAATGCTCTGTAATTTAATGACTGTAAATAATCATCTGTAGTAGCACTTTTAATTGACTTATTGTAATAATTTTCAGCTAAAGAGTCTGATGTTACATTCTGATGATAAACCGCCATCAGGTTATATATTTTATCTAAATACGGTCTGTTTTCTCTGTGTAAAGAGAGTGCCGTTAAATATTCAGAATACGCTAATTTATCACCCTTTTCAAAGTCAAAATTTCTTGCTTTTGCAACTTGAGCATTTACATAATATACCCATAATGTTTTACGTTTTAGCTTAATGATTTCATCAAAAGCAATATTAGCACTATCCTTATAACCAAGCCTATTATATATCTGTCCTTTAATATACCCTAACCTTCCTTTAATTTCTTTATTCTTAGTTCGCTGAACTGCAATTTTAATTGGCGCAACCGCACTATCCAAATACTTATTGTTAACATATGCTTGTGCAAGCATTGCATTGGCATCAGAAAGATCCTGATCACTTAATTTTTCTTGCGAAATCAATCGTTTTAAATTAGCTATGGCTAGCTCTGTATTTTCTAATCGTATATTAACTTTTTCACGCCATATGCGAGCATGGTTAATTTTATCACTAGCAGGATATTTGTATAAAATATAATTAAACGCCTCTAAGGCAGGCACAAATCGCTGATCGAAATAACGCGCCTTACCAAGTAATAAATACGCTTCATCAGTTTGAGGGTTCTTTTCTTTTCCACGAATATTCATTCCGTGTTTTTGAATTCCTTTAACAGCCTTTTCTTCAGCACGTTCAAAATCTGGATTTTTATTTGCCCCTGGAAGAAAAACTTCTTCATTTATTCGCATACGTTCAACAGGAAGAATTTGCCAATAATCATCTTGAAAAGATGTGATTAATCCATTTTTGCCAGACTCAAAAGCTAAATTACCATTATACAACACATTGTACTTTGTTGACATAGCATGAAACGACCTGTTAAGAAACTTATCTTTTTTACGTGAACAGCTTATTAATACCACTACTAAAAAAAGAAGTGTTAATATATGATATGTGTTTTTCTTCAAAATCTATTGTTTTTACCCCTAATACATAACTAAAATTCCTCTGGTTTAGTATCTATTAAGTTGTAAAAATACGTTTTTGTTTGAAAAAGCGCGATTAAAAAACAAAAAGATAAAATTAACTATGTTACAAATCACCTACACTAAGTTGTATTCAGGATGTACATTAGCAATATGCTCTTTAGCTTTTGAAGGAATTACATGTACAATAACATACACACCTATTAAGAACAAGGTTAATACTACTGATAAAAATACCACGCCAACAGTATAATTCATTATTTTTAAAAGAAATCCTGGTCTTAAAAAATGTTGTGGCATAAAAACTAGTATTTGAAATAGTGTAAATGATTGCCCATGCGAATAAATTACCTCTTCAAACATCCATAATTTTTGTCTACCCCTTTTAAGCTTTCTTTGCTTTATTTTATATACCATTGTTTTACACAACATAACCAGCAACAACATTATAAACAGCCCTATTACAACATACTCTTTATAAGCTACTGTACTTAAAATTACATAGATCAATAACACCATCATAGTTGTTAAGAACAACCTTGGAACAGTAAAGTAAGTTTTTAGAATTGATAAAATCAATTTATTATAGCGTTTATTCATTTTACTTAAGCGCTCTGCTACCAAATCAGTAAACCCAAAAATCCCAAATTTTTTAAACTCTATATGTAAAGCATCTTCAAAAGAAAGGGTTGGTTTTTCTTGCCATAACAATTCAATTCCATTTGCAAGATGATCTACTAATTCTGTTTGCAAATCGTAATACTCCACATAATGTGCTCGTGTAAAATCGTACAATTTTTTCGTTTCTTTATTAGAAATTTCCCTCCTCATTGTCTTGATTATTATTTTTAACTCATATATGCTTAAGCAAAAATTTCTTTGAATTTTCTATTCAATTCAAACTTATATTCTCGTAATGTTTTAAACAACATGTACCACATAATCATCTGAAAAAAGAAATACCCAACCTTAATTTTATCTGTAACAAATTGTAATGAAAACTGGTTAAACCATAAAAACAATGGAAATATTACAATGGCAAACAGCACAATAATTGTTACAGACCATTTTTTACTAATACTCTTTTCAATTTTATAAAATAACTGATAACCAATTAGCAATACTGGTATTAAAAAGAATAAATTTAACGGGTTTTTTATATAAAATAGTATATAATAGCAAACTGCAACTAACGTTAGTAAACTACCGCCAATACTCGTTTTTTTAGTTCTATAAAAAGCAATGTAATAGTAAATTAGGTTACAAATAAACATTATGAAATTCGCGTATAAATAATACTCTTCATAAATGATAAAATTAAAACTACTAACCAATATTCCTGATATAACAATCAAAAACAGGACTTCCAGCGCCATAATTTTTTTTGAAAATAGTTTTATAATTTTATCTCGTAACTTGACTTTCTGTAACTCATAATTTTCTAAAAGATTCTTTTTATGATTTACCATGTAATTTTTAAACGCATCATAAAACGTAAGACCACATTTTTTCTCCAACTCATGTTCAGTTGTTGTTGCTATATGATCTGTTAACTCTAAGCGCACATCAATATAGTTAATTGAAGAATTTTTCAAATAAGTATCAATAAATTGCAACTCATCTCTTGACAAACTCATATTACTCTACACCAAATTTAGGATTAAACAACACTTGCATATTTTTAATATAAGCTTGTAACTCTTCTAGTTTATTAACCGCTTCTGTTTCTCCTCTTTCAGTTAATTTATAATATTTACGCAATCTATTATCAACACGCACAACCTCAACCTCTAAAACATCATCTGCTTCTAACTTGTGTAACGCCGGATAAAGCGCCCCTTCTGTAATAGTCAATTCGCCATTAGTAAGTGCTTTTACTTTTTGCGTAATTTCATAACCATACATTTTATTTTCTTCCGACAATAATTTTAAAATAATAG
>CAJXHW010000128.1 GCA_913054565.1 uncultured Kordia sp.
TTTACCAAATATAACAAACACCCCCAAAAACACCCCTAAAAATATTGTGTAATAGTGAACTTAATGAAATTTATTTAAATTCAACATTACACAAATACCTTAATATCCTTTTAAATATAGGACTTTAAAAGAATATTCTGATTTATTAAAAAACATTAAAATTCAAAGGATTGAGTCTTCTCGTGCGCACACACAAATTAGGGTTAAAAAAGTGTTAACCACAGCTTCTATTTATTGATAAACATTAACTTTGTGCTCATACTAATAATATAACTTATGAGAACAAAATTGTTTATTCCTGTAACCGCATTGGTATTATTAAGCTCTTGCGTGTCACAAAAAAAATTCACCGCCTTAGAAGACCAACAAAAGAAAACACAAGATCTTTTAAATTCTGCTACAGTAAAACTTAATAGTTGCCTTGAAGACAAGGCTTCTTATTCTGCTCGTGCAAAAGCTTTGGAAGAACAACTTGCTGATCTAAGAAAAACTAACAATAGTTTAATAGAAAGCTCAAAAGACCTGACTGTTCTTACAACTAAAGGTGCTGAAAATCTTGAAAAATCCTTAGAGAGTTTAAAAGAAAAAGATTTGAAAATTGGTCGTTTACAAGATGCTTTAACTAAAAAAGATAGTGTAACACTAGCTTTAGTTTCAAGTTTAAAACGTGAAGTAGGTTTAAATGACCCTGACATCAATATAAATGTTGAAAAAGGAGTTGTTTTTATTTCTATTGCTGATAAATTATTATTTAAAAGCGGTAGCTATAATGTAACTAGCAAAGCTAAGGGTGTACTTGCAAAAGTAGCTAAGGTTGTAAATAATAAGCCCGATTTTGAGTGTTTAGTTGAAAGTCATACTGATAACAAATCATACAGTAGCGGAGTATTAATTGATAACTGGGATTTAAGTGTCAAACGTGCAACCTCTATTGTACGTGTATTAGAAAGTTTAAATGTAAAACCTGAGCAATTAATTGCATCTGGAAGAAGCCATTATGTACCGTTAGTTGATAATGACACTGCTGAAAATAGAGCAAAAAATAGACGTACAAGAATTGTTGTACTTCCAAAAATAGATCAGTTTTATGATATGATTGAAAATGAAATGAAAAACTTAGCTAAAGAATAAGCTAGTACACATATCTTTAAATACAAAAAAGCCACTCAGTTGTGAGTGGCTTTTTTATATGCAATTGTTTTGCACTTAAAATCTATAAGATATCTAAACTCCCTTTCCCCTCTCTAACAACCTCAGCATCACCAGATGAAAAATCAATCACTGTTGACGCTACATTATCACCATAACCACCGTCTATAACAATATCAACAAGTGAATTCCATTTTTCAAAAATCAACTCTGGATCTGTTGTGTATTCAATTATATCATCGTCATCGCGTATAGATGTTGATACAATTGGGTTTCCTAAAGTTTCTATTATAGCTCTTGTTATATTATTATCAGGCACACGAATACCAACAGTTTTTTTCTTTTTAAATACTTTTGGTAAATTATTATTCCCTGGTAAAATAAATGTATATGGCCCTGGTAACGCACGCTTTAACACCTTAAACGTAGCACTATCTATTTGTTGCACATAATCACTTAAATGACTCAAATCATTACAAACAAAAGAAAAATTAGCCTTTTCAAGCTTGACGCCTTTTATTTTTGCAATACGCTCTAAACCTCTTGTTTTGGTAATATCACAACCCAACCCATAAACCGTATCTGTTGGATAAATTACAACACCGCCTTTTTGAAGAACTTTTACTATTTTATCTATCTCCTTTTGACTTGGGCTATCATTATATAGTTTTATAAACTGACTCATACATTTAAAGTTACTGAATAACATTTAATTTTGCAAAACGCAATAATAATTTTTTCAATCCACCATTTTGAAAACGAATTTCAGCTTTTTTATCAGCACCAACACCTTCTAAACGAACTATTTCACCTTTCCCAAACCTAATATGTTCAACTAGTGTTCCTATTTGTAAACTATTAATATCAGAACTTACTCCTGAAGCTCCTCCACGGTTAGTATTAGGTTTTAGTTTACGTAATTTTCTGGTTGCAGCTTCACTAGAAAAATTTGTTGGAGTTCCAGAAATAGGTTTTTTTAAACGCAATTTACTCTTATCAACATCATCAAAAACATCAACATCCATCATTGGTTTAAATCGACGTTCATGCATGGGGGTTAAATACTCTAAATATTTATCGTCAATTTCATCAATAAAACGACTAGGCTCACCGTCAATTAATTTACCCCAACGGTATCTGCTTTGCGCATAGGTTAGGTACGCTTGCTTCTCTGCTCGTGTTAATGCCACATAAAATAACCTACGTTCTTCCTCTAATTCACTACGAGTATTCATACTCATACCTGAAGGAAACAAATCCTCTTCTAAGCCAACAATGTATAAATACGGAAATTCTAATCCTTTTGATAAATGAATAGTCATTAAAGCCACACGATCTTCATCACCTGTATCTTTATCCAAATCTGTTGCTAAAGCTACATCTTCTAAAAATTCTGACAATGAACCCGTGGTGTCTGCTATTTCTTTTTGCTCCTCTACAAAATCTTTAATTCCATTAAGTAGTTCTTCAATATTCTCAATCTTTGCAACCCCTTCTGGAGTAGCATCCTTCTTTAATTCTTGAAATAATCCTGTTTTTTTTGCAACATGTTCTGCTATTTCAAAAGCTGTTGCTGTTTGATTCATAACCTGAAAACTCTGAATCATTGTTACAAAATTCTCAAGTTTTGTACGCGTTCCTTTATTAATTTTTAAATCTGGAAGTTTATGCAAATTTTGCATTACTTCAAAAATAGACCTTTTATAATGATTTGCTGTAACAACCAACTTTTCTATAGTGGTATGACCTATTCCCCTAGCTGGATAATTGATAACACGTTTTAACGCTTCTTCATCAGCAGGATTGGTTAATATTCTCAGATAAGCTAAAACATCTTTAATTTCTTTTCTTTGATAAAATGACAGCCCTCCATAAATTCTATATGGAATATCACGCTTTCTAAGTGCATCTTCCATGGCTCTTGACTGAGCATTAGTTCTGTACAAAATTGCAAAATCACCATTATTTAATTGGTGCTCCATTTTGTTTTCAAATATTGAACTTGCCACATAACGTCCTTCTTCACCATCTGTAACTAAACGGTTGACTTTGATTTTCGGACCATCTTCATTGTGCGTCCAAACATCCTTTTCAAGTTTTGTTTTGTTATGCTCTATAACGGAATTTGCTGCTTCTACTATATTTTTTGTAGAACGGTAATTCTGCTCTAAACGGTACATTACTACATTGTCATAATCTTTTTGAAAGTTCAAAATATTATTAATATTTGCCCCTCTAAATGCATAAATACTTTGAGCATCATCACCAACAACACAAATATTTTGAAACTTATCAGATAAGGCCTTTACAATCAAATACTGTGAATGATTTGTATCTTGATACTCATCTACTAAAATATACCTAAACCTATTTTGATACTTTGCTAGCACCTCTGGAAAACGAGTTAACAATTCATTAGTACGCAATAACAAATCATCAAAATCCATGGCACCTGCTTTAAAACAACGGTCAACATACTCTTGATATATCTCACCAACTCTAGGCCGTTTTGCCATAGCATCTGCCTCTTGCAATTCAGCATTTTGGTAGTAAGCTTTAACGGTAATCAAACTATTTTTATAAGATGATATTCTACTCAGAACTTGTTTGTACTTATACACATCTTTATCCAAACCTTTTTCCTTAATTATGGAAGAAATTAAACGTTGAGAATCTTGTGTATCATATATTGTAAAATTTGATGGATAGCCTAACTTATCAGCTTCCAGCCTCAATATTTTAGCAAAAATAGAATGAAAAGTTCCCATCCAAAGATTTTTGGCTTCTGATGTTCCTACAATTGCAGAAATTCGCCCTTTCATTTCTCGTGCAGCTTTATTTGTAAAGGTTAGCGATAATATATTAAACGCATCAACGCCTTCGCTCATTAAATAAGCTATTCTATAAGTTAACACTCTTGTTTTTCCAGACCCTGCGCCGGCAATAACAATCATTGGGCCTTCTTTATGTAAAGTTGGCTCCTTTTGTGCTGAGTTTAACTCGTTTATGTACTCTTGTATATTCTTCTCCATAATCTAATTCAAAAATACAGTACAGAAACGGAGCACACAATAGGTGGCTCATAAAGTTATGAACTATAACTTGACAATTAAAATTGATGAAAAATAACTATTTTTGAAAAAATCATATTTTTATTATGGAGACATCTTTTTCTTTTCTTAGCTCAATATCATGGTGGTTATGGATCATAATTGGTTTGATTGCATTAGCAGTTCGTGATGTATTACAACCCAAACACACTATAAGTCATAACTTTCCTATAGTAGGACATTTACGTTATTTATTAGAAAAGATTGGTCCGGAAATACGTCAATATTTTGTAGCAAATAACCGCGAAGAATTGCCCTTTAATCGTATTGAACGCGGTTGGGTTTATGCTTCTGCTAAAAAGGAAAATAATTATGAAGGTTTTGGTACTGATAGAGACATCTACGCACATCAGCATATTTTTATAAATAATGCCATGATGCCTTATCAAATAGATAAGAACCATCCAAATACAGTAGACAAAACATTTTTACCTTGTGCCAAAGTTATGGGTGCTTATAATAAGCGCAAAAAGCCTTACAGGCCAGCCTCCGTAATTAATATTTCTGCCATGAGTTTTGGGTCATTATCAGCTAAAGCAATAGAATCCTTAAATAAAGGAGTTTTAAATGCTGGAGCGTATCATAATACTGGTGAAGGAGGCTTATCACCTTACCATAGCAACGGCGGTGATGTTATTTTTCATTTCGGAACAGGTTATTTTGGTGTTCGTTCTGAAGATGGTGGGTTTTCTATGGAAAAACTAATCGATTTAGTTGAAAAAAACAAGTTTATAAAAGCCATAGAAATTAAACTATCTCAAGGTGCTAAACCTGGTAAAGGCGGGGTGTTGCCAGGAGCTAAAATAACAAAGGAAATAGCCAGAATTAGAGGTGTTGAAGCAGGTAAAGATGTCTTATCTCCACCAAACCATAAAGCTTTTTCTAACGTTCCTGAACTTATTAATTTTATAGAAAATATTGCTGAAGCCACAGGTTTGCCCGTAGGTATAAAAGCTGCTATTGGTAAATTAGATCAATGGGAAGAGCTAGCAGACATTATGGTTAAAACAAATAAAGGTCCAGACTTTATTACTGTTGACGGTGGTGAAGGTGGTACTGGAGCTGCGCCACCAAGTTTTGCTGATCATGTTAGTTTACCTTGGGTTTATGGTTTTTCTGATTTATATAAACTATTTAAAGACAAAGGAATTACAGACAGAATCGTTTTTATAGGTAGTGGAAAGTTAGGATTTCCTGCAAAAGCTGCTATGGCATTTGCTATGGGAGCTGATTGTATTAATGTTGCTCGTGAAGCCATGATGAGTATTGGGTGTATTCAAGCACAAGTTTGCCATACTAACACCTGTCCTAGTGGTGTAGCAACTCAAAGTAAATGGCTACAAAATGGTATAAATGTTCCCATAAAGTCTGGACGATTGGCACAGTACTTTAAAACTTTTAGAAAAGAATTTATCGAAATAACTCATGCCGCGGGTTATGAACATCCATGTCAATTTAAAATGAGTGACATT
>CAJXHW010000129.1 GCA_913054565.1 uncultured Kordia sp.
ATATTCCATAAATATTTTAAATAATGGCTAAATCACAGCAAGCTTTTAATAAAATAGAAAAAGACAAGCTTAAGCAAGAAAAGAGAGAAGAAAAAAATAAAAAAAGGGATACGGAAATATCCCTCTTGTGTATTCTAAATTTAGGTTGCACCCTAAATTAAATTTTAAATAAAATAGAAATTAGAGACTAGCTCATCTCCTACTTATATTTGATTAGTTGTTCAAACGTACAAAAATAGTTGTTTCTTCACAAGTAAATATTTCCTTTTATAAATAATTGAGTTGGTAAGTTCAATAAAATCAAGGCTTTTAGTAGCTGATATTTTGTTATTACTTATTAACAATTAAAAAAACAAAAATGAGTACAATTAAAAAAGGAAGTAACTATGTTATTTCAATTAATCAACTTGCTGATTTTTCAGTAGCAAGTGAAGCAAAAAAAAGAAGAATAATTAGACAGCAAAAAAAACCTAATAAATTTTTAGTATCATGGTATCAATTATCTAAGTCAAGAATAAAAAAGACTTTAGAGAATAACTGTGACTTAACTCCAGTAATCGAAGGAATTAAAGAACTTGTTAATAGGAAGCCAACAAAGCCAAGGCAGGTTTTAGATAGGCAAGTTTCTATTCAGGCGCTTGAAAGGTTTGTAAATATTAAGCTTCCAACTTTATTAAAAGATATTCCTTATGAAATAATTAAAAAAGTTGATGCCAAATCAATAATTTATAAAGGGGTAGAAATAATTGTTTCTCCAGAAGTAATCTTTAAATTAAAAATAAAGGATAAAGAATACTTGGGAGCAGTAAAAATTCATATATCGAAAAATAATATTTTTGACAATAATCAGTCTAGGTGTATATCTAGTCTTCTATATAAATACTTAAATGAAGTTGTTGTTAAAAATGGAGAAAAAGTTATGCCAGAACTTTGTCTTTCAATAGATGTTTTTGGTGAGAAGGTAATACCTGTTCCTCGAAATGTAGAAAAAAAATTAGGAGATATTGAGATTTTGTGTGAAGAGGTTAAATCTCTTTGGCAAGTTGCTTAAAAAAGAAAAGGGAGCGCTTGAAAAAGTGTTCCCTTTTTTATTTTTGGGTTTTGGTTGTTCGTTATGACGTTTAAGAGTCTAACAATCTAAGTCAGTCTAACATGTCTAATAATCTAACAGCGTAGCAGTCTAATTCCCTAAAATATCCGTTCCTAAATATCCGTTGTCTTTATTGTAGTACCAAGCGCGTTTCTTTGGCATTTTAACTCCATTAATAACAGCTTCTTCGGTCAATAAAATGTATTCGCCATCATTTTTGGATTCATCCTTGAAAAACTGATACACTTCCATTGCGTATGTTTTTGGATCAAAATAAAAATACCAAGTATCTTTTCCAACGCCTTCAGCATAGGTTGCTTTTAACACTAAATATTCTTTTCCTTTAAAGGTTTTCTTCATCACTTTCGGATCAATTATAGTGCCTTTATCTTCTAATTTCATAGGCAAACCATACAAATATGTATAGTAGTTTTTGTATAAATTGGCGCGTTTGCAACTTAGTTTATTCTCTTTAATCACTTCTTCAGAAATATCTGTTTTACCATTAAAAGCGATGGTGCAATCGTTTTTTTCAACGGTATACTCTGTCGTTTTTCCATCGCTAGCAGCTTTTACATAAAAGTATTCTTTCGGTAAATTAATTTTAATCGTGCTAATGCGTGGTGCATTTTTAGGTGTTTCCATCGTTACTTGAAGTGTTCCGTTAAATGTTTTCCAATTTCCGTTAGGATCGTGATATTGAATGGATTTTTCTAGTAATTGTTGTCCTGTAAGTTCCTGGCTATTTGCAGTTGCTATATAAATGAAACAACACAAAAGGCTTAAAAAAAATGATTTGTTCATGGGTTGATAAGCTAAAAAATTAATGAAGTCTAAGGTAGCTAATTTTAATCAGAGTAAAGAACTAGATAAATGAACTGAAACTTTTGTAGAACAAAAAAACACAGCTACAAGCTGTGTTTTTTTAATATGAATATGGTATTAAAATACTATTCAGTTTTTCCTGAAGCCTCACGTGTGTCCGTATCTGGCTTTTTTGTAGGTTTTGTTTCAGGAGTGTCTGAAGCTGGTTTTTTAGCTTCAGGTGTTTTTACCTCTTTAGTTTTCGCTTTAGGAGTATCTGAAGTTGGTTTTTTAACTTCAGGTGTTTTTGCCTCTTTAGCTTTTACTTCAGGAGTATCTGAAGCTGGTTTTTTAACTTCAGTTGCTTTTACCTCTTTAGTTTTACCTTCGGGTAATTCTTGAACAGCATCAGCTTCTTCAATGGTAATTGTAGCAGGTTTTACAGAAGCATCATGTGCATCATGATATTCTTCTAAAAGATTCATAGTAGCATTTAATAAATCTTTTGTCTCTAACAACAAGCTAAAGTATAGTGTTGTATTCTTTGGACTTGATTCTTCAGTTCTTGTTCGAGCTACTTGCACCTGAATTTTCTGAGATACCAAATCAAAAACTTGTTTCTTGTTTTCTAAAATATCCCCAATTTGTTCAAAGGAACGTGAGTTAAAGGCGGTATTAGTTTCATTAAATAAATTCTCTAACGCTTCGTCTACCTGCTTTAACTCTTTAATTTGGTTGAATTTTAGTTTTTTATGATTATTGTTTACATGCTTATGACTTACTTTAGAAATATATTCTAATGATTGCGTCATATCTTGTAAATATCCTAAAATATTGATGTAGAAATTACTTGCGCCAATACTTGATTCATCAAGATTTTTAATGAAGTAAAAGATATTATCACGCAATTCGTCAATTTCATCTGAAAGTTTTACAATATTCTTTTTGTTCTTTTTAAGCATTGCTAAATCTTGCTTAGCCAATCCGTTAATAGCATTCGTATAAATTCTATTACCACGTTTTACAACATTTGCAATATTATCTGCACTTTCGTGAATAACACCTTGTACGGAGCTACTTTCTGTTTTCTGTAATTGATCTTCAGCTTTGGCTACTTTCGATTTTTTATTGTAAACAATAGTGCTTCTTACTAGCAATCCAATAGCGATAACTAGTAATATAGGGAACATTACTTCTAAGTTCAGGTTTAATAAGAATGCTACCAATCCAGCTGCGATAAATGCACTTAATGCTGTAAAGAACCAACCACCAATCACATTTAATACACCAGCAACTCTATATACGGCACTTTCAGCTCCCCAAGCTCTATCAGCCAAGGATGTACCCATAGCAACCATAAAAGTTACATACGTTGTAGACAATGGAAGTTTTAGCGAGGTAGCAAAAGAAATTAAAACAGCGGCAACCATAAGGTTTACTGCTGCTCTTACCATATCGAAAGCTGGTAATTCTTCTGATTTATCTTTTGATAAAGTAATTACAGGTGTTTCAAACTGTTTCTCTATTTTTTGTTGCCATGATTTAGGCAAAATATAAGAAGTCATTTTAGACATTCCCATTGCCATTCTAACAAATCCTCTAGATAAAAAGTTAGGTTGGAAACGTTCTTTAGTTTCTCCCTGACTAGATAAATCTAAGGATGTTTTTACCACATTTTTAGCTTTGGTAGAAAACCATAATGTAATCACCATTATCATTCCCGCAATTACTAAAAGAAATGTAGGAGTTGTTACTTTTAGACCAATACTATCCATCGGGAACTCAGTTGCCGACAAGCCTTGTGTGTTAATCAAAGGATCCATAAAGTCTGTATATGCTTGAAATGCTCCAGTTGATGGTCCGATGAAGTTTACTAAATCGTTTCCTGCAAATGCCAATGCCAATGCAAATGTTCCTACAATGATAATTAACTTGTAGATGTTCGTCTTAAAGAAATTCGTTAATATATATGACAATAATGACCAAAATACCAAACTTATAGCAATGATTGGAAGTACATATAGTTCAAGAAAACCTCTTAATGTTAAAGAAGCTGTGCTTCCATCAATTTTTAGGAAATCTTTCGTCTTTTTAAGAAACCCTTCTGAACCTTCTAATGTTTTATATGCAGTTCCTAAGTATTCATTCCCCCAAGCTAATAATCCGTCTGCAGAACCATTATATAAAATATCACCTACAATAGTTTTTGCGTATGCAGTTCCTTTGATTCCTTTCATGAAAATGAAATAGGTAATAGCAGTTAAGGCAATACCACCAAACAATGCGCCAACCCATTTTGCTTTTTTCTCAAAGTTATAAGATAATATAAGTCTAGAAAACCATTGTACAATGGCACCAATGGTAAAGGCTACAAAGACCGATAGTATAATTCCAAATATAATCCAACTTGCAGTTTCGGTGTTTATATACTTTGTTAAATTTGAAACTGTTTCGCCTTCTGTAGCACCAATTTTTATCAATGCTATAGCTACAGAAGCTCCTAATAATTCAAATACAATAGAAACTGTTGTCGATGTAGGTAATCCTATGGAATTAAAGAAATCGAGCAGCAGAATGTCTGTTATCATTACTGCCATAAAAATAATCATGATCTCTTCAAACATAAATTCGCCAGGGTTGAAAATACCCTTCCGAGCGACTTCCATCAATCCACTTGAAAAAATGGCACCAATGGCAACTCCAACACTCGCTACAATCATAAGTGTTCTAAAAGAAATGGCTTTAGAACCAATAGCAGAATTTAAAAAGTTTACCGCATCATTACTTACTCCTACTACTAAATCGGCAATAGCCAAAATTGCAAGAGCAATAATCATATATAAGTAAATATTCTCCATAAAAAAATATGTTAAAAAATAATATGCAAATATCAGGAGTGTTATTAAAGCAAATGTTACCTTAAGGTTATATCTTTCTAGAAATGAACATCAAATTGCAATCTATACATTAATTGATCATTACCTTTATTTACAGATAAATAACTAATGTCTGACTGTATTTTTAACTTATGTCCTACTATATACTTTGAAACTCCAAGTGTAAATTGCTCTTCAAGTCCTTTTCCTGTAATATTTTTATTAAAATTGATATTCGTGTAGCGTCCAGTTATTTCATAATTACTAGTAAATAAATAACTTGCTTGCAAATTAAGCGCATTTCCAATTTCTACGACATCACCTGTTAAACTGCCATCAGCATTTTTGGCAATAGGGTTATCTGCATCTCTACTAGCGTATTCTCCCAGAAATGAAAATCCTTTGTATTTTAAAATGGCGTCAATAAAAAATGAGCTAATGTTGGTTTCGTGAAAACCAGTATCTGTTTTCATGTAAACGCCTAAATTACTTCTACTTTTTACCGCATTATTATTAAAATCGTATGTTGCTCCAATAGCTACTTTTACATTTTGTTCTCTTAAAAAATCAACACCCGAGTAATCTCCATTTTGTTGGAATGCTCCAAAAGGTAATAATTCGATTCTACCTGTATATTGATGACCTCCAAGGTTTCCAGTAGTTACATTTCGTCCTTCTCCTTGGGAAAAAGCAAACATTTCACGAACAATAAATTTATCTGAAAGTTTAAAATGATGTCGTAATTGTAATCCAACATCGCGATCAATATTGAAATTGATATTTAAAAGAGAACGATCTACTAATGATAAGTCTCCTGAAGAGATAACACGTTCCCTATTTCCTGGTAATTTAGTTTGCCCAACCCAAAGCCAAAAATTCTTATGAAAATTCCATTTTACCACAGCATCCAAAATATATCTTGGTGTATCATTGGTAAATTCTGACCCTCCAGCAATATCT
>CAJXHW010000130.1 GCA_913054565.1 uncultured Kordia sp.
TCAAACCCGCCTTTTCCTATATTGTATCCGCCATCCTCAGCTTCGTATTTGTACTCTTTATTTGTAAAAATCCATTCCGCTTTTTGATCATAATATAGTTGCTCTGCTTGTAGGGTTTTACCATCATGTGTGACAATTTTCACATGACCTCTCAAATCAATTAAATCGGTTTTAGAGTAAATAATTGCGTAATCTGATGTGATTGTTGTTTGTTGTTGCTTATCATCAAAGAGGTGTACTTCTAATCCTTCAGGAAATGTTGTATATGAAAAGTCTTTATTGGAAAAATCCATCATCTTATTACTGATTAAATGTAAAACGACTTTCCCGGAATCAGTGTGTTTTAAGTTCATGTGGTCTGCAATTCCTGCAGGTTCTAAAGATGCGCGTTGCATGCGTTTAATGTCATCATAATTGTCTTGACAAGAAAAAAAGACTGTTACGAAAAGTATCGCAACAGTCTTAATGTATATGTTATGTGACAGTTTTAGCATTATAAACTTGGTACAGTCACCGTTTTGTTAATCCAACACTTAATAGTTACTGTTTTACCAGCCATCCCTTCAGTAAAAATATCTTGTTTACTAGGAGCCTTGGCTCTATAGTTAGCAGCAGTTTTAGCAGCAGATTTTTTTAATGATCCGTTTACTTTCCCTGCCTTTTCTGCAACATTAGCAGCTAACCAGAATGTAGCTCTTTTTTCAAATTGTGTAGTTCCACAATTGTTTGCAGAGCTTGCGTATAATCCAGCTATTAATAAATACGCTTTTCCAAATGATGGTTGAGCATTTAAAGTTTTGTTAGCATAGTTGTATGCTTGAGAAACTCTACCTCTTTTCTTATTCATTAAAGCTAAACGGTAATATAATTTAGCTTTTTCAAACCCTTCAGTATGTAATTTTGCAGACTCATTGTAGAACTTTTCTGCTTCAGTAGTGTTGCCTTTCTTTTCGTTTAGTCTACCTAAATAGTATGCTGAATTTGCAGAAGGATCTATATTATGAAACGCTTCAACTAATTTTACAAATATAGGGGCGTCGTCACAATCTTTACCTGCTAATCTACTAGCAGCACTTTTTAACCATGTGATGTTAGTTTTATTATCTTCAAAGTTCTTTTCAAATAAAGGAACTAATTTATCACAGTTTGCTCTGTCCCCTAAATCTTTATCAATTCCTCCAGAAATTTGATCATAAGCATTTAAGAAAGAATCATAACTCTTAAGGCGTCTTTTTTCCTTAGATGTAATAGTCCCATTTTCTTCTTTTAATAATAACGCATCTTTTTTACCAGAATAGTTTTTTTGTTCAGCTTCAACTTTATCTGTAACTGTACTATATAAGTCAATTAAACTTTGAAAATCTTTCTTTTTAGCATCAAATAAACCAACCATTAATTTAAAGTAGGTGTATAAAGATTTTGGATTATTAAATGTTTTGGCATCTTTTTTAAATGCAGCGTCAAACGTATTGAATTGTGATTCTGCATCACCAATATTTTCATCATACATTAATTGACCAATTTCTGCTTTAGTTTTACCACAAGGAAACTTATTTGGCATGTTTGCCATACTTTCTTTGTGCATGGCAATTAAATCATTTGCATATGCCAATTTTTCTGCACCAGTACTGTTGTCAATTTTATGTTCTAATATTTTTTCACCATATACATAAATAGCGTTGTTTAATTTCGGACATGTTTTTCTAACATACATCCAAGTGTCATAGGCAGCATCATAGTTTTTTACTTTTGCTGATTCTGTGAATATAGACAATTTTTCAACGCATTCTTCGTTTTGAGCAGTTGCACTAAATAATGCAAAAAAGGCGACTATTAAGGATAATTTTAATTTCATAGTTTTAGGTTAAAGTTGTTTTAATCAATTTTTCTTTTTTGGAACCACTTGTCATTTAATGATAAACTGATATTTAGGTTGATAAAGTTTTCTTTTACTAAATTACTACTTGTTGTTCCTCGTGATCCGTATTCAAATCCAATGTTTACATTAGATAATTTACGTCCTACAGGTAATCCAACTCCAAAAGATATGCCAAACTCATTTATATCTTCATTTTTAATAACAAGTCCTGTGTTTTCATAACGCATCCCTGCTCGGTATGTTACCCTAGAGCTATAACTTGTTAGTGAATTATATTTAGGAATGTAAAAACCTCCCAAAGCAATTCTCGTAGCATTTTTAAATTCAGTTTCAGAGTTATTAAACGTTCTATTGTTTAATTTACTTGAACTCAAAGTAGATAAGTCAATACCTGCAAACCATTTTTTCGATTTCCCTAAACCAGCACCAATGGTTAGTTTTGAAGGTAATTTAATATCAAGAACCTTTGTGTTAGATTCAATCACATCACGCTCACCAGCAACTTGACTATTGCTGTTAAATATTATAGAAGAAATTTTACGATGATTTTCGGAATTTAAATTCACTTGTGGACTATATGTTAACCCAGAAATAAACTCTAATCCGCTATTTAATTTGGTAGTGTAATTCACTCCTAAGTTTACACCTAAACCATTTAAGCTAGTTTCATTAGTTTCCATAGAGTCATAGTGACCAGGTTCGTCACTAGTTATTTCTATAGCTTCTGTTGTTATTTTTCCAAAATTGTGATTTACACTAATACCTAAAGAAAATTTCTCATTAAATTGATATCCTGCTGCTACAAAAACTCTATTAATGCCTCCAGAACCTTCAAAACGCCCATCACCTATTTGAGCGGTAGAATGATTTGTAAAGCCAGTTTTATAACCTACAGAACTGTACGGCATAAGTCCGAAACTCATAGCTAACTTACCCATTGGTAACCCAACAGCAATATAATCTAAAGTTGTAGTAGATCCTTTTGCAGAATCATCTTCAGATTTTAACGTTGTAAATTTTTGATTCCCACCAATATTAAAGTTTGTCAATTTTAATTTGCCTAAAGAAGCTGGGTTAAGCATGTTTAAGTGAATACTATCAGAATATACACTAAGGCCACCCATACTTTTATTTTCTACAGTTCCTCTGAACTTTAATTCTCCTACGCCATAAAATGAATATGGTGAGGCAGAACCTTCTTGAGCTACTGTATTTAAAGTAAATAGAGCTACGAATACTATTAAAATGTGTTTTAGCATTTAATCGATGTTGATTTTTAATAAATGATTCAAACCTTCAAGTAAGAAATTTGAATTCGCAAATATGCTACTTTTTAATCTTTTAGCCAAGAAATTAGTGTCTCCTCCTGTTAAAATAACTGTTAAATCTGTATACTGCTCTTGATACTGCTTAATAGTGCCATCAATCTCATTTACAAGGCCATTAATAACGCCGGAATGAATACTTGTTTCAGTGGAGTTGCCAATTAAAAAAGTAGTGTCTTTAGTTTTTAATAGCGGCAATTTAGCGGTTAAATTATGTAATGCTTCATAACGAATTGTTAAACCTGGTGAGATTGCCCCACCTAAGTATCTGTTTGTATAAGTTAAAAAGTCATAGGTAACACATGTGCCAGCATCAATAACTAGCACATTTTTGTTAGGATATTGTTGTGCAGCAGCAGTAATTAATGCAATCCTGTCGACACCTAAAGTTTTTGGAGTTGCATATTTGTTTTTAAAGGGCAGTTGTAGGTTGTGAGAAACAACAGTCAAGTTTACTATGGCTCTTAAGCTTAATTCTTCTTCTTTTGTAAAAAAATCAACAGATGAAACTATCGCGTTTTTTATTTTTTCTTCATTTGAAATAATTTTTTTTACTTCTTTTAAAAAAAGGCTTTTCTGTATAGTGCTCTTTTTTAAAATTCTATTTGCTTTAAATACAGCAAGTTTGACTCTTGTGTTTCCTATATCAATTATTAGATTCATAGTTTCTTAATCTTAAAGCAAAGGTAGTGAAGAAAAAAAATAAAAAAATGTTTTGTGTATCTAAAAATCTGTCTTATATTTGCACCCGCAATAGCAATGGTGCCTTAGCTCAGTTGGTAGAGCAAAGGACTGAAAATCCTTGTGTCCCTGGTTCGATTCCTGGAGGCACCACCATAAAAACCTTAAACATTTTGTTTAAGGTTTTTTGCATTTTAGACCTTGTTATAGCTAAAAAAGACCTTGCTTAGCAAGGTCTTTTTTAGTGAAACTGTTTTAAAATTACTTTATTTCAATGGCGTAAGGTAATAACATCTGTGTTCCCTCCATCTGAGTAATTGTTTTCATTTTATTAAGAATACGGTAGTTGTAATCGCCAATTTCTTCTTTAATCATATCTTCTTTGGTTTTTATTAAACCAAAACTTTCAAACATTTTTTCAAAATCTTTTTCATAAATAGGTAGCTCTTTAATCTTGTAAGAGTCTAACTCTGCTGCTTCTGCTGCTCTTTGTAGGGCAATATCTAAACCACCCAACTCATCAACTAAACCAATATTTAAAGCATCTGCACCAGTCCAAACTCTACCTTGGGCAATTTCATGTACAGCAGCCTGTGTCATTCCTCTACCTGTTGCCACTCTATTTGTAAATAAGTCGTAAATATCTACAACCCCTTCTTTGATAAAAGCTCGCTGTTCATTTGTCATAGGTTCAAAAATACTATAGTCAACAGAGTTTTTATTTGTTGTTACTTGTTCTGCATTTATACCAATATTTTTTACAAATTCATGAGCGTTTGGTAAGGTTCCAAATACGCCAATACTTCCGGTAATAGTACTTGGTTCAGCAATTATTTTATTAGCGTTACATGCAATATAATACCCTCCAGAAGCTGCTAGATTACCCATAGATACAATTACGGGCTTTACGGCTTTTGTTAATTCTATTTCTCTCCATATTAGTTCACTTGCCAGTGCGCTTCCACCTGGTGAATTTACACGCAGTACTATAGCTTTAATTTTGTCATCTTCACGAGCTTTTTTTAAAGCTTTATTTATGACACCTTGGCCAATTTGTTTTTCATCACCTTCGCCATACATAATTTGCCCTTGTGCGTATATAACTGCAATGGTGTTTTTTATTTTAAGTTGTTTTGCACGGTTTTTGTTTGCGGTGTGTTTAGCATATTCGTAAATCCCTATTTCTTCATAATCTTCATCTGTAGTAACATTTAACTTGTTTTTAATGATGTTATCGTATTCATCAACATATATTAATATGTCAATTAACTTCGAAGCTACGGCCATTTTCCCATTGCGAGCCAATAAATTATCGGCAATGGTGTCAAGTTGAGCGACTTTAATTTGTCTGCTTGCTCCTATTTCTTTTTTCATTTCAGACCAAATAGATTTTAAGAATACAGAAATTTGTTCACGGTTGGCTTCACTCATTTCTTGTGCTAAATAAGGTTCAACGGCACTTTTGTATTTTCCGTGACGAATAACCTCCATTTTCAAACCGTATTTATCCTGAAAATCTTTATAATACAAAATTTCAGTAGCAAGCCCTTTAAAATCTAAAGCACCAACAGGGTTTAAGTAGATTTCATCTGCAACAGAATTTAAATAATAATCTTTTTGTCCGATAACATCTCCATAAGCAACAATAAACTTTCCAGATTCCTTAAATTCTAATAAGGCATCTCTTAAAGCTTTTGTTTGCGCCATACCTGCACTTAAGTTGTTGTTTTTTATGCTAATTCCTTTAATGTTGTCGTCAGTTGCGGCATATTTAATAGCATCAATGATATTAAATAAGCCGTTGTATTTTTTATTTCCTTT
>CAJXHW010000131.1 GCA_913054565.1 uncultured Kordia sp.
TTCATTGAGCAATTAGATGATAAATTAGGAGTTGACAAAGTTAGAGAACAATTACGATATACTATTTATGAATACACTCAAAACCATAACGCTCAAATTAATTACATTGAACAAAAAATTTCAAAAGCCTCAGAAACAGATTATGTCAAACTAATTTATGCCTATATTAAGCTTAAAAAATTAAATAAAAGTTTTGACACGGCGTTGCGTTTTGCAAAAGCATATCCAAAATCAGACACACCATATTTATCTTTATATAAGTTTTACATCTCTAAAAATAATACCGAAAAGGCAATTAATGCCATGACAATTGTACTACAGAGTAATGTTATTAATGAAGAAGATAAGTATAAACTTCTAAACGACTTTTTATCATATACAGAAAATCATTTGAATTTTTTACCTGAGTTAGAAAAGGCAACAAAACTATATTCTAATACAGCAATAAATAGTAGGTTAGCCTTATTATACAAAAAACACGATGCAAAAAAAGCCGCTGATTATGTAGCACTTGCAACTAAAAATTCATCAAACAGTTATAACGATTTAAAACTTATTGGAAGCTTATTACTTGAAGAGCAAAAATTTGATGAAGCTTTAAAGAACAGTCTTAAAGCTTTAGAACTATATCCTGCACAACCTATATTTTATTTGCAACTAGCAAAGGCTTATAATTATAATGGTAAGCCACAAAAAGCGTTGGAAAGTTTAGAGTTTGGTCTCGATTATTTAATTGATAATCCAAAAATGGAATGTGATTTTTATACTGAATTTGCTAAAACATACCACTTATTAAACGACTCTAAAAACAAAAATATTTTTTTACAAAAAGCTAAAGATCTAAAAAGTTAATATGATAAAACCCATCTATTATATAGCATTTATATGTGTATTACTTTTGGGGTGTAAAGCCACAAAAGGTGTAAAAGATACTGGTGCAACAACAACACTTTCTACTACAGAAATTATAACAACACACCTATCTAAAAAACTGGTCTTATCATCATTAAAAGCTGCGCTAAACATCAATTTAAAAACAGCTGAAAACGAAGAAAAATACACGGCTAGTTTACGCATTCAAAAAGATGAAAAAATCTGGCTGAGCATTGGTAAAATGGGAATTCCTGGTGCTAAAATTTTAATAACCCCAACCAAAGTTCACTATTACAATAAAATTGACAACACGTATTTTGATGGCGATTATGCAATTATCAATTCATGGTTAGGAACTGAATTAAGTTTCTCGCAACTTCAAGGAATATTAATTGGCGAATCAATGTTTACCCTTGAACCCACACAATACGATTCGGAAGTTTTAGATGATGGCTATTTGCTAAGGCCTGAACAACAAGGCGCTCTTTTTGAACACTACATTACTATAAACCCAAGTAATTTCAAGTTAAAAACCCAAGAAATAGCGCAACCTAAAGAGCTCAGAATTTTTACGGTGGATTATTACAGCTATCAAAATATAGCTGAAAACTTAGTGCCTTTATTAATCAATATTGCCTTAGTTGAAAAAACTTCAGAAACACAAATTGATATTACCTATAGAAATGTATCTTTGAATCAAGAATTACGCTTCCCATTTAAAATACCTAGTAATTATAAAGAAATTCAGATTGAAAAATAGACCATTATTCCGTTTTGTTTTAATCATATTACTATCGTTAGCAGCGGTAACAACTGCTGTTGGACAATCTAAAAAACAACGCCAGTTAGAAAATCAGCGTAAAGATATTTTAAAAGAAATTCAGCAAATAAACAGTTTGTTAGCAGAGGCAAAATCTGAAGAAACATCATTGTTAACAAAAATTGAAGACGTTAATTTAAAAATTAAAGTTCGTAAAAATTTAATTCAAATTACCAATCAACAAGCCAACTTACTCACTCGTGAAATCAAAACAAACAGCGAGAAAATAAAAGCCTTAGAGACCGACTTAGCGGCACGTAAAAAAGATTATGCAGCAATGGTTGTAAAATCTTACAAAAATAAAGCTACGCAGAGCAAATTGCTGTTTTTACTATCTTCAAATGACTTCTTACAAGCCTATAAGCGGTATAATTACATGAAACAATATAAACGCTATCAAAAAAACCAAGCAGACTCTATTGTTTCTAAAACTGAAAAACTCGTGAACTTAAACGAAGCACTATTACTTCAAAAAGAAGATAAAACGCGTTTAATAGCCGAAAATAAAAAAGCACAAGCTAAATTACAAGCTGAAAAAGGCCATCAACAGACCTTAATTGCAATACTTAAAAAAGATGAATCTAAGTATAAAAAAGCTATTGCTAAAAAACAAAAGGAAAGCAATAGGATTGAACGTAAAATTGAAAAATTAATTAGAGATGCCATTGCTGCAGCTAATAAGAAAAAGAACAAGGCTTCAACTTCTAAAACTTTAAGCTTAACTCCTGAAGCCAAAGCCTTAGCTGCTAGTTTTAGCGCAAACAAAGGAAAATTACCTTGGCCGGTTTCTACTGGTCGTGTTACACAAAAGTTTGGTAAACAACGTCATGCTACCATCCCAGGTATTTACACCTACAGTAGTGGTGTAAAAATTCTCACATCAAAAAACAGTGATGTTAAAGCTGTGTTTAACGGTGTGGTTTCAGAAATTCAAATGATTAAAGGGGCCAACCAATCGGTGTATATTCAGCACGGAAATTATTTTACGGTATACTCAAATTTGAAAAACTTAAGCATCAAAAAAGGTGATAAAGTCATTACAGGTATGCCTATAGGAAAAATTGCTACCAACAACGAAGGGAAATCTGTATTGCGTTTTTTTATCTTTAATAACAGTAACAAGCAAAATCCAGCGCATTGGATTTATAAAATGTAATTATAAACACAAAATAAAGAGCCAAGCGTAAACGCTTGGCTCTTTATTTTATGTTTATATTGGTTGCTAGCCTTCTGAAAATAAAGCTTTCAACTCTGTGGCTTGTGCAGGTTGCATGCGCCCACCCAAAATTAAGCTCAATAGTTTTCTTCGCAACGCGCCTTCAAAACGTTCTTTTTCTAATGCCGTTTGTGGTTCAATTGCTGGCACTTTAACTGGTGTTCCTGTTTCATCTACTGCAACAAAAGTATAAATGCCTTCATTTGCCTTTGTTCTAAAACCAGACTCGCGGTCTTCAATCCAAACATCAATATACACCTCCATTGAACTTGTAAATGATCGTGACACCTTGGCTTCAATGGTTACAACACTACCAGATGGCACTGCTTTATTAAAAGCCACATGATTTACAGAAGCGGTTACTACAATTCTACGACTGTGTCGTCTTGCAGCAATACTTGCAGCTCTATCCATACGAGATAGTAACTCTCCTCCAAATAAATTATTTAATGGATTGGTCTCTCCTGGTAATACTAAATCAGTAAGTGTGGTAATTGAATCAACAGGATTTTTAGCCTTCATCTATACAATTTTTATGCAAAGGTAAAGGGAAATCAGTAATGAGTCACGTTTTTAACTAAAAATTAATTGATATCTTTCACTAACAACCACGCATGTGAATTGTGTGATTTTTTAATTGACCTTAATGTTGCTAATGCTTCAGCTCTTGTAGCTACACTTGCATAAACAACTTGATGTAAACCGTATTTATTCTGCCCAATTATTCTTGGTAAAAACCCTTGATCTTTTAATTGATTTACTTTTTTATCGGCATTTTCTTCAAAACGAAAGGCTCCCGCTATAATATGGTAGTTTCCAATTATTTCTTTTTCTACGGCAACATTAAGGGTCACTTCTGGTACTTCAATAGGCGAAATATCAAAAAATGATGCTTTTTGATAAGCCTCTTTTTCAATTTCTAAAGCTTCTAACGTGTTATGAGTTATAACTTCTTCCATTTGGTTTGTGTACATTTTCTTACCAAAAATTCCTGATAAACCAAGAGCTACAACAGCTATAGCTGCATATTTTAAATACGATTGTTTTTGTCTAGTTTCAGGTATAAAAGTTATAGGCGCTTTATCTTCTAATACGGTAACCTCCTCTTTATACACCTCTCTTAAAACTGGTGCTTTATACATGTCACCCAGTCCGAATGAGCTTGTTAAATAGTTGACGTCTTCTAAAGGAGAAAATTGTAACTTTCCTTCATAACTCAAAGAAAAGTCCCCTACTTTGCCAAGCAACACTGACTCGCCAGAAACTAATGTTCCTTTAATCTGTGACACCTGTGTATTAATAATTTCAAGAGCTTGAGTATAATCAACCCCCTCAATTAAGGCAACATGATTAGCCAAAAGGCCATCATTTTGTTTCAGTTGCTCATTAAATGAAACTGTTTTTCTAGGTGGCAAAAACAAATTTGTAGCGTCATTTATTGTAGCCGCATGTTTTTGTGTTAAAAACGCTCCAAACTCAGGAACCACAACACATTCATACCTGTACAATAAATCGCTAATATAGTTTGCTAATGCCATTGGAAAATTGATTAATTATTAAAACAAATTTACATTTTTTTAAAAAAGACATCATATCGTTATACAATAGTTATTAACAATCAGATTTTTTAGCTAACTTTAAGTTGACTATCAACTATTTAATGAACGATAACGATTTACTATACACACTTGCCTTACAAAAAGCAGCAAATATCGGCGATATTACTGCCAAAAAACTCCTTCAACACTGTCACACTGCAGAACTAATTTTTAAAGAAAAAGACACGCTTTTACAGGCTATAAATGGTATAGGGAGTTATATCTGTAAATCTTTAAAAGATAAAAAATTACTTATTGATGCAGAAAAGGAGTTGTGCTATATAAAAGACAATGCTATAAAACATTGGTATTATAAAGAGGATGATTATCCGAAAAACTTAAAACATTGCATAGATGGGCCAATTTTATTGTTTTATGGCGGACAACTAAATTTAAAACAACAGCACATAATTAGCATTGTAGGAACACGAAATATAACAAATTACGGAAAAAGGATCTGTGAAGAAATCATAGAAGGTTTAAGTTTATTAAACCCAGTTATTGTTTCTGGTTTTGCCTACGGTACAGACATTACAGCACATAAAGCAGCCATAAAAAATAATCTTCAAACAATAGGATGTTTGGCACATGGTATGAATCAAGTATATCCTAAAGTGCATAAAAAATATATGCGTGATGTAGAAGCCAATGGTGGATTTGTAACCGAATTTTGGAGTAGTTCTAATCCTGAAAGGGAAAACTTCATCAAACGAAATAGGATTATTGCAGGAATATCCGAAGCAACATTAGTTATTGAAAGTGCCGAAAAGGGCGGCAGTTTAATTACCGCCGATATTGCAAATTCTTATAACCGTGATGTATTTGCACTACCCGGTAGGATTGATGACAAGTTTAGCTCTGGCACAAACACTCTCATCAAGCTTCAGAGAGCACAATTAGTTACTTCTGCTGCAGATATTGCTTATATGCTTAATTGGGACGTAAAACAGCCTAAAAAACCGATTCAACCTAAATTGTTTGTTGACTTAAATCCTTCTGAAGAAAAAATTGTCACATATTTAAAAGGAAAAGATAAAGTTGATTTAGATGACATTGCCATTGCTTGCCAATTACCCATTCATAAAATATCCTCAACCTTATTAGGTTTGGAGCTAAAAGGAGTAACAAGACCGCACCCAGGAAAACAATTTGAATTGATAACATAAAAAAACCTCCTTCAAATTGAAAGAGGTTTTT
>CAJXHW010000132.1 GCA_913054565.1 uncultured Kordia sp.
GAAATGTTCCTTCACCACCTGTGAAACCTTGAACTATAATTTTTGAATCTTTATTTACTAAAACACTCATTTTTTTGTTTTTTTATAATTGTTACAAATGTAATTTTTTCTTATTAAACTTCGTCTATTTCCTCTGAAAATTTCATAGCTACATAAGCATTATTATCAATGGCTTTTTCATCAGCCATTTGACTCATTTCATAGCACTTATACAATAGGTTATCTCTCACCTCCCAAATAGAAATAAAATGTGCTAAACAGATTTCCTCTTCTGGATTATCAAATGTTACTACATAAAACGTGTAACGAATTGTTACAGAGTTATCTTCAGCTATTAACTGACTTATTTCTGTTCTTAATGACTTATATGATTCTGAAACCGTTTTACCGTGATTTATAACATCATCATATTTTAAATTTATAAACCCATCACTACTACTCCAAAAAATTTCACATTCAGGATGTAGATACGTTTTTAAAACATCTTCATCTTTATAGAAATTAGATTTATAAAACGATTTTACTAGCTCTTTTGGACTCATAACTACTATTTCAATTTCTTAATTAATTCTGGCAACTTTCTAATATAAGCCATCTCCTTAAAACGCTCCCGGGCTTCTACCGCTGGTGATCCAAAATATTTTTTATTCTCATCTGTAGAATGTCCTAAACCAGATTGTGCAAAAATTTCAGTGCCTTTTGCTATGGTTATACCGCTTTTAACACCTACTTGCCCCCAAAGAATAACATTATCCTCAATAACAACACAACCTGCTACACCCACTTGAGATGCTAATAGACATTTTTTTCCAATAGTGGTATCATGACCTATTTGCACTTGATTGTCAAGTTTTGTTCCTGCACCAATTGTTGTTGAAGCAGAAACACCTTTATCAATAGTACATAAGGCGCCTATATCAACATTATCCTGTATAACAACATTTCCGCTTGAAATTAATTTATCTCTATACTCGGGTCTGTTTTTATAATAAAAAGCATCAGCTCCTAGTACTGATCCAGAATGTATTGTAACATTATTACCGATAACTGTATCATCATAAATTGATACGTTTGGATGAATTAAACAATTATCACCTATAACAACATTATTACCAATGAATACATTAGGTTGAATAATTGTATTCTTTCCAATGATAGAAGAGTCTGACACATTTTTATGAGCAGCTTCAAAAGGTTTAAAATAGGTTGCTAATTTATTGAAATCTCTAAACGGATCATCTGAAATTAATAACGCTTTACCTTCTGGACATTCAACTTGCTTATTAATTAACACTACTGTAGCTGCTGAGTTTAAAGCAGCATCATAATATTTTGGGTGATCAACAAAAACGATATCTCCAGGAGTTACCACATGTATTTCATTGATTCCTAAAACAGGAAAATTTTCTGCACCAACAAAAGGCGTATTAATAATTGTAGCTATTTGCTTTAAAGTATGTGTTTGAGGAAATTTCATTATTCCTTAACTCGTTCTTTATAAGTCCCTTTCTCTGTTTCTACTTTAATTTTATCTCCTTCATTAATAAATAAAGGCACGTTTACAATAGCACCAGACTCAACAGTTGCAGGTTTAGTTGCATTTGTTGCTGTATTTCCTTTAACTCCCGGTTCAGTATGTGTTACTTCTAAAATTACTGTAGCAGGCATATCAACCGATAAAGGCATCTCATCTTCTGCATTAATTAATACAGTAACTACCTCACCTTCTTTTAGTAACCCAGGATTATCAATTGCATTTACTTCTAAAGTAATTTGGTTATAATCTTCAACGTTCATAAAGTGAAAAGAATCACCTTCTGGGTATAAAAATTGAAACTTTTTTGTCTCTACACGCACATCGTCTAACTTTCTCCCTGAAGGAAATGTGTTATCGATAACTTTACCAGATGTAACGCTTTTTAATTTCGTACGTACAAAAGCTGGTCCTTTTCCTGGTTTTACATGTAAAAATTCTATGATTTTGTAAATATCGTTATTATATCTGATACACAATCCGTTTCTAATATCTGAAGTAGTTGCCATAATTTATTTTTTAATTTGATTTAAAATATCCTTTCATTATACCTCGTTTTGAATTTTTAATAAACATTAAAATTTCATCTCGTTCACTTGACGCCTCCATTTCTGCTTCAATAACAGCTGCTGCTTGTGAATTATTAAATTTTCCTTGGTATAAGATTCTATATATATTCTGAATTTCTCTTATTTTTTCTATTTCATACCCTCTTCTGCGTAAACCAACTGAGTTAATCCCAACATATGAAATTGGTTCTCTTGCAGCTTTTACAAATGGGGGTACATCTTTACGCACCAACGTACCACCAGTAACAAAGGCATGATTTCCTATTGAACAAAACTGATGTACAGCTACCATACCAGCTAAAACTACATTATCACCTACTGTAATATGTCCTGCTAAAGTGGTGTTGTTTGAAAAAATACAGTTGTCGCCAACAAAACAATCGTGAGCAATATGACAATACGCCATAATTAAGCAATTATTACCTACAACAGTTTTCATTTTATCTGTTGTTCCTCGATTAATAGTAACACATTCACGAATAGTAACATTATTACCTATCTCTACTGTTGTGTCTTCATCATTATACTTCAAGTCCTGTGGAGCGGCAGAAATTACTGCTCCAGGAAAAATATTACAATTCTTACCTATTCTGGCACCTTCCATAATGGTTACATTAGAGCCTATCCAAGTTCCCTCACCTATCGTTACATTATTATGTATAGTAGTAAAGGGCTCAATAACAACATTCTTGGCAATTTTTGCTCCAGGATGTACGTATGCTAATGGTTGATTCATAGTTATTTTGTTTTTTTAGCTATTTGAGCCATTAATTCTGCTTCTGCAACAACTTTTCCGTTAGCATAAGCATAGGCTTGCATATGACATATACCTCTTCTTATAGGTGTTATTAAATCACACTTAAATATTAGCGTATCACCAGGCAACACTTTTTGTTTGAATTTAACATTGTCAATTTTCATGAAGTATGTTAAATAGTTTTCTGGATCTGGAACTGTACTTAAAATTAAAATACCCCCAGTTTGTGCCATTGCTTCAATTTGTAATACCCCTGGCATTACTGGCGCTCCAGGAAAATGTCCTACAAAAAAGGGTTCATTCATAGTTACATTTTTCACCCCTACTACTCCACTATCTGTTAAGCCTATGATTTTATCAACTAACAAAAATGGAGGCCTATGGGGCAACATACTCATGATTTGCTCAACATCCATTAATGGTGGTTGATGCAAGTCATAAGACGGTACTTTATTTCGTTTTTCTTTTTTTATAATTTGCGCCATTTTTTTTGCAAACTGTGTGTTTACATGATGCCCAGGTTTTGTTGCAATCACTTTCCCTCTAATTGGAGTTCCAATTAGAGCTAAATCACCAATAACATCAAGTAATTTATGACGGGCAGCTTCATTAGGATGGTGCAATGTTAAATTATCTAGAATACCATTAGGTTTTACAGTTACAGCATCTTTTTCAAAAGCTTTTCTTAACTTTTTCATTGTGGCATCAGATATTTCCTTATCTACATAAACAATTGCATTGTCTAAATCACCCCCTTTTATTAAACCATGGTCTAATAATGTTTCTATTTCATGCAAAAAGCTAAAAGTTCTTGAGTCTGAAATTTCTTTTTTAAAATCTGATATTGTTTTTAAACTTGCATTTTGTGTTCCTAAAACCTCAGTACCATAATCCACCATTGTAGTTACTTGATACTCATTTGAAGGAATTAATGTGATTTCACAACCTGATTCTTCATCAACATATGATATAACCTCTTTTACAACATACTCTTCTCTTTCTGCATCTTGTTCAATTATCCCTGCTTTTTCAATAGCTTCAACAAAATACTTAGAAGAACCATCCATAATAGGTGGTTCTGGTGAATTCATGGCTATTAAACAGTTATCAACTCCTAAACCTACTAATGCCGCCAATACATGTTCAGATGTATTTACTTGTACACCATTTTTTTCAATGTTAGTACTACGTTGCGTATCAGTAACATATGCTGCTTTTGCAGGAATAATTGGAGCATCCTCCAAGTCAACCCTTTGAAAAGCGTAACCATGGTTTTCGGGTGCAGGTTTAAATGTAATTGTTACATCTTTACCGGTATGAAGTCCTACTCCTGTGAGCGAGATTTCATTTTGTAATGTCTTTTGCTTTACAACAGTATTACTCATTGTTGTTTATTTTTTTTTCTAATTTATTTAACTGACTTACCAGTTTAGGTAAGTTTTTAAAATGTACGTATGATTTCACATAGTTACTGTAATCAATTGCTGGCGAACCATATAATCTTTCACCATCTTTTACACGATGACCAATACCTGCTTGTGCTTGTACTTTTATATGATTGCCTATAGTCAAATGTCCAGCAACACCTACCTGCCCGCCAAACATACAGTACTTACCAATTTTAGTAGATCCTGCAATTCCTGTTTGTGCTGCAATAACAGTATGTTGATCAATTTCAACATTATGCGCTATTTGAACTTGATTATCAATTTTAACACCTTTTCTTATAATTGTAGATCCTAAAGTTGCTCTATCAATTGTAGCAGCAGCACCTATATCTACATTATCTTCTATTATAACGTTTCCTATTTGTGGAACTTTTTGAAATTCGCCATTCTCATCTGGAGCATAACCAAATCCATCTGCTCCAATAATTGCTCCACTATTTATTGTACAGTTATTTCCAATAACAGTTTCTGAATACAATTTAGCTCCAGAAAAAATTGTGGTATTATTACCTACTTTAGAATTATCACCAATATATGCATGTGGATAAATTTTTACATTATCACCTAAAATAACATTTTCTCCTATATAAGAAAAAGCTCCTAAATAAACATTTTCTCCATGTGTTGATGTTTCAGAAATAAAGCTAGGCAATTCTACACCTACTTTATTATTCTTTACTTCATTGTAATATGCTAATAATTTAGAAAACGATTTATATGCATCATCTACTTTTATCAAGGTTGTTGATAATTCATTTTCAGGCTCAAAGTCTTTATTAACAATAGTAATCGTTGCTTTGGTTTTATAAATATGTGGTGTGTATTTTGGATTAGCTAAAAATGTTAGCGCTCCTTTTTCACCTTCTTCTATTTTTGCTAATTTTGATACTTTAGCCTCAGGGTTACCTTGAATTTCACCTTCTAAGATTCCTGCTATTTGTTCTGCTGTAAACTCCATTATCCGCAAATATAAAAAATTGTTATAGCTCTTTCGGGTAACATACAAAGTATTTTTTAACAGGTTTAGATAAAACCTTTAAATTCAAATGATCTGATGCTTCTGTAGCCTCAATAACTTTTCCTTTTTTTAATAAAATTTTAATACCTTCTTTTGAGCTGTCATAGGCTTGATTTGACACTGTTGACTTATACACAAAATAATTTACTTCTTCATCTAACAAGCCATACTTTGTCTTAGCTTTCTGTTGTAATTCATGAAACTTTTTGTCGGAAACTTCTTCCTTTGTCAGTTTAATTTTTAATAAATTTCTATCAATAATCATTCTTGATAAATTAGACAATACTACATCATCATGATTCATCCATAATTTCATTGCGGCAATAATATCATAATCATCTAATTTTGAAAAAATCTCTAGT
>CAJXHW010000133.1 GCA_913054565.1 uncultured Kordia sp.
GATAAATTTAACCTAAGCATACAAATAGTAAAAAAATAGCATGGATTTTAATCAAATTGACCTACACGCTTCATTAAAAAAATATTTTGGTTTCTCACAATTTAAAGGACTCCAAGAAGGGGTGGTTAAAAATGTATTGCAAGGTAAAAACACATTTGTAATCATGCCAACTGGTGGGGGTAAATCATTGTGTTTTCAGTTACCAGCTCTTATGTGTGAAGGAACTGCAATTGTAGTATCACCATTAATCGCTTTAATGAAAAATCAAGTAGATGCAATTCGTGGTATTTCATCTCAAAAAGGGATTGCTCACGTGTTAAACTCATCGTTGACAAAAACCGAGGTTAAGCAAGTAAAAGAAGACATGATAAGCGGAGTTACCAAGTTGTTGTATGTCGCACCAGAATCATTAACTAAAGAGGAGAATATAGAATTCTTACGCTCTGTAAAAATTTCTTTTATGGCTGTTGATGAAGCACATTGTATTTCGGAATGGGGACATGATTTTAGACCAGAGTATAGGAATTTAAAGAGTATAATTCAAAAAATTGGAGAGGATATCTCTATAGTTGCCTTAACAGCAACAGCAACTCCTAAGGTTCAGGAAGATATAGTTAAAAACCTAGGTATGCCTAATGCCGAGATATTCAAAGCATCATTTAACAGGCCCAATTTGTTTTATGAGGTTCGTCCCAAAACAAAAAACGTTGATGCAGATATTATTAGATTCATTAAACAAAACGAAGGAAAGAGTGGTATTGTGTATTGTTTAAGTAGAAAACGTGTTGAAGAGTTATCACAAGTACTTCAAGTAAACGGTATAAATGCGTTGCCCTATCATGCCGGATTAGATACGAAAACTAGAGCAAAACATCAGGATATGTTTTTAATGGAAGATACAGATGTTATTGTAGCAACAATTGCTTTTGGTATGGGTATAGATAAACCAGATGTTAGGTTTGTAATACATCATGATATTCCTAAAAGTATTGAAAGCTATTATCAAGAAACAGGACGTGGAGGACGAGATGGAGGTGAAGGTCATTGTTTAGCTTTTTATGCCTATAAAGACATTGAAAAGTTAGAAAAGTTTATGGCTAATAAACCTGTTGCAGAGCAAGAAATAGGTCATGCTTTACTACAAGAAATGGTTGCGTATTCTGAAACATCTATGTCAAGACGTAAGTTTATTTTACATTATTTCGGGGAAGATTTTGATGAAGTTAATGGTGAAGGCGCTCAGATGGATGACAATATGAAAAATCCTAAAAAGCAACACGAAGCTCAAGACCAATTAAAAATATTGTTAGAAACAGTAAGTTTAACTAAAGAAAAATACAAATCTAAAGACTTAGTAAGTACTTTAAGAGGAGAAAAAAATGCGTTAATATCTTCACATAAAACGGATTTAAAACCGTTTTTTGGAAATGGAAAATCAAAAGAAGCCGTTTACTGGATGGCTTTAACCCGCCAGGCTCTAGTAGCCAAATACATAAAAAAAGATATTGAAACTTATGGTGTTATTCGATTAACGGATAAAGGAAAAGCATTTATTGATAAGCCAGAAAGTTTTATGATGACAGAAGATCATTTGTACATAGATCAAGGTGCTGATGGTGTTTTAGTAGCTTCAAAAGGAGGTGATGTTTCGGCAGATCAAAATCTGATGAAAATATTAAAGAATTTACGTAAAAAAGAAGCGCATAAATTAGGTGTACCTCCATTTATTGTATTTCAAGATCCGTCATTGGAAGACATGGCTTTAAAATATCCAATTACCATAGATGAATTAAAAAATGTGCACGGTGTAGGAGAAGGAAAAGCAAAGAAGTATGGAAAAGAGTTTGTAAAAACAATTAAAACTTATGTAGAGGAGAATGATATTATTCGTCCAGATGATTTAGTTGTTAAGAGTACTGGAGTAAATTCGGCATTAAAATTATACATTATCCAAAATGTAGATAGAAAATTACCATTAACTGATATTGCTGCAGCAAAGGGAATGGAAATGGGAGATTTTATTAAAGAAATGGAACAAATAGTATATTCAGGAACAAAATTGAATATCAATTATTGGATTGATGATCACTTAGATGAAGATCAACAAGAAGAGATACATGAATACTTCATGGAAGCTGAAACTGATAAAATAACGGAAGCAATTGAGGAGTTTGAAGGCGATTATGATGATGAAGAGTTACGACTATATCGCATCAAATTTATTAGCGAAGTAGCTAATTAATAACGGATTTTCTTGAGAACTTATAAAAAAATTCCATTGGAATCGGGACATTGTATTAAAGAAAAATTATTACAATGGAGTACACAGTTTAGAGAGGTTGTTTGGTTAGATTCTAATAACCATCAACAGCAGTATTCAAATTATGACGCTGTTTTAGCTGTAGACGCCTTTACAATGATACAAACAGATAGCTTTGAAGCTTTTGATAAGTTAAAAGAATACCAGGCTCTTACTAAAGACTGGCTTTTTGGATATTTGAGTTACGATTTAAAGAATGATACAGAACACTTAAAATCTAAAAATTTTGATGGACTAAACTTTCCTGAGCTGTATTTTTTTCAGCCTAAGAAAGTTTTTTTATTAAAAGAAAATACTATTGAACTACATTATTTAAATTTTGTTGATGATGAGTTGGAGCATGATTATAATGAAATTATTCAGCAGAAAATTTCCGGTGTACAAACTAATAAAAATAAGGACTCGATAAAGATTAAACTTAGGATGACTAAGGATAGTTATTTTGAAAAGTTTAAAGCCATACACAAACATATTTTACGTGGCGATATATATGAAGTGAATTTTTGTCAAGAATTTTATGCAGAGCAAACAAAAATTGATCCGCTAAGTGTATATCAAAATTTAAACACCATATCTAACCCTCCTTTTGCAACCTTTTTAAAGTTAGATGATAAGTATGTGTTGTCAGCTTCGCCTGAAAGGTATTTGTGTAAAAACGAAACTACAGTTGTGTCTCAACCTATAAAAGGAACAGCGAAACGTTCAAAAAACACTGAAAAAGATGCGCAATTGAAGTATAACTTGGAACATGATATTAAAGAACGTTCAGAAAATATTATGATTGTTGATTTGGTCAGAAATGATTTGTCTAAAACCGCGACAAAAGGCAGTGTGAAAGTTCCTGAGCTGTGTAAGGTATATTCATTTGATCAAGTACATCAAATGATAAGTACAGTCACATCAGAAGTAGAACACACAAAAAGCCCTGTAGAAATTATAAGAACTACGTATCCTATGGGTAGCATGACGGGAGCGCCAAAAGTTTCTGCAATGAAAATTATAGAACAATTAGAAATTACAAAACGTAGTTTATACTCAGGAGCTGTTGGTTATTTCACACCAGATAATGATTTCGATTTTAATGTGATTATACGTAGTATATTATATAACGAAACGAATCAATATGTGTCTTACTCTGTTGGAGGCGCAATAACTGCTAAAGCAAATGCAGAAGCTGAATATCAAGAATGCTTGATAAAAGCTAAGGCTATGCGTGAGGCTTTATTAAGTTAATTATAGTATTATGTTAGAAAAATTTAAACATCATATCACCAAAAATTTTCCTTTTTTAAAAGAAACCAAGTTGTTGGTAGCTATATCTGGGGGGATAGATAGTGTTGTTTTAGCACATTTATGCCATCAACTTGAATTAGATTTTTCATTAGCGCATTGTAATTTTAAATTACGTTATGCAGATTCTGATAAGGATGCGGTTTTTGTAAAAAACTTAGCAGAACATTTACAGGTTCAAGCACATAGTATTGAGTTTGATACATTGTTATATTCTGAAGAAAAAAGTTTATCAACTCAAATGGCTGCACGTGAACTCCGTTATAAGTGGTTCGAGAAATTGTGTACAGATAATACATATGATTATATATTAACAGCGCATCATACAAATGATAATATAGAAACGGTAATTATTAATTTAACACGCGGGGCAAGTTTACATGGATTAACAGGTATTCCTGAAATTAACAGTAACATAATAAGACCCTTACTACCCTTTACTAGAGAGGAGATTGAGCAGTTTACAATTACCCAAAACATAACTTGGCGCGAAGATGAAAGTAATCAATCAACTAAATATGTAAGAAACAAAATAAGGCATAAAGTTGTGCCAGTTTTGGAAGAATTAAACCCAAATTTTTCAGCTACGTTTAATCAGCATTTGGCATATTTAAAAAAAGAACGTAAAGTTTTAACACAGCATTTAGATAGTATAAAAAAGGAAGTCTGTATTTTTGATGGGCAATTTAAAATTGATTTAAAAAAATTGTTAAGATATGAAGATGTTGATGTGTATTTAAGACATATCTTGAATGAATATAACTTTACAGAATGGAGTAATGTGGCTGATTTATGTACTGCACAATCTGGTAAGTATGTTTTGTCGGAAACACATCGATTGATAAAAGATAGGGACTTTTTATTATTAGAAAAAAAGAAGGAAAACATTGATATCACGACATACGAAATTACTGAGGATGTATGCGAAATAGTCAATCCGTTAAAATTAAAGTTTAATAATATCCATGAAGTAGGTATAAACTCTTTGAATTCAATTTATGTTGATAAGGCATTGATTGCATATCCTTTAACGTTGAGGAAAAAACATAAAGGAGATGTTTTTTACCCTTTCGGAATGAAAGGAAAGAAGAAGTTGAGTAAATATTTTAAAGATGAGAAAATGTCTTTATTAGAAAAAGAAAATAGTTGGTTGTTATGTGATGCTACAGATTCAATTGTATGGGTTGTAGGTAAGCGTGCAGACAGTCGTTTTTGTGTTGGTGAAACAACAAATGATATATTAAAAATAACAAGAAGTTAAGCCCTTAAGAATGAAAAGAATATTAAGCCTATTTATTATACTATTAAGTTTTAGTTTTTCTCAAGCTCAAATAGTAAACCCAGTGAAGTGGACTGGTACTGTAGAAAAGATTTCAGATACAGAATTTAATTTAATTTACAATGCTACGGTGCAAGATCACTGGCATTTGTACTCGCAACATTTACCAGAAGGAGGGGCTCTACCAACAGAGCTTATTTATGACGAGAGTCAATTGGGAACAGCATTTGAATTAACATCAGAGAAAGCAGCTGAAAGTGAAACTGTTGTGTTATATGATAAAGTGTTTGAAATGAATATGCGTTTCTTTGATCATTCAGCAACTTTAGCGCAACGTATTAAGTTATTAGATTCTACTTTAACATCTATTGAAGGTAAAGTGTCGTTTCAATCTTGTGATGATGAAAAATGTCTGTTTGATGAGGTTAAACTAATATTTGACTTAACTACCGCTACTACTGTTGCTGAAGGAAAAGATCAATATTCAATATTGTCACTTGCAGAAACAAAACGAAATGAGGAGGGGAAAAAGAAAGCTGATGCTAAGTTTACATTAAAACTTCCTGTGGAGGATAATGCAGTTACAAACAGCAAAACACCACCTGTAGAAGATGAATCAAAAGGGCTATTTACAATATTTTTCCTAGCATTTTTATCAGGGTTTGCGGCATTACTAACACCGTGTGTATTCCCAATGATTCCTATGACAGTTAGTTTCTTTACAAAACAAAGTAAAAGTAAAGCAGCAGGAGTAAGAAATGCTATTATTTATGGATTA
>CAJXHW010000134.1 GCA_913054565.1 uncultured Kordia sp.
CTTTGCTCTTTGACTTTTGCAAAATGTAAAGACAAATTCCGTTTGCGATAAGTGCAAAAATCGAAACGACAATCATTGTCGAAAAATCGGGAAGTTTCTCGTCTCCAAAAAAGCGTCTTAAAACTTCTACAAATCCAATAATCGCAAGTGTTATTTGAAAATACCCAGCAAGTTTGGCAATCCGTTTTTTCTTTATTACTGTTCCGCCAACCGCAAATAAACTAATTCCGTATACAAAACTGTCCGCAAGCATATCCAAACTGTCGGCAACAAGTCCCATAGATTTTGAGATTATTCCTGTTGTCATTTCGATAATGAAAAAGGCAAAGTTTATGGCAAGTACAGACCAAAGTAGCTTTTTTTGGTTTGCGTTTTCTTTAAATTCCGTTTGGTCAGTTTCTTCTGTTGAGATTTTCTTTCCGCCTAAATTCAGTTCGATAACTGACTTCTCGATTTTGTCAATTTCTTCACTGTGAAAAACGGTCAATTTTCGGTTCGGAATATCAAAGTCCAAATTTGCAATACTTGAAATTCCGTCCAATTTCATTCGGATTAGATTTTCCTCTGAAGGACAGTCCATTTTGGTAATTTCAAATACTGTTTTTTTCACGCGGTTAGTTGGTTTTTTGCATTACTTACAACGGTTTTGTATAAGATTAGTTGCGTGTTTTAAGCACCTAATTTAGTAAATACAAACCGAATATAAAATCCTAGAGGATATTCGTAGGTAGACTTGCACTAGCAATTAATTTTATACAGTGTTGTGCAATGTTTTTTTTACACGCCTACAGCACCTGCTCCTGAAGAGATAGACTCAACAGTATTTCCTCTTACTCTTGCATTATATCCTTTAATCGATTCGCCTTTAAGCAGTTTTCGTACTAATATTAATCTTCGGTAATAGGTGTTTTCAAAACGTATTGCCAAGGTGAATAGCATTATAATTATTCCTGCAATAATGGAATAACCATACAATGCTTTTGAAGCAGTAAGTACAGCTTGTATTCGCGAACGTCCATATACTGCCAGTCCACCACCTCTAAATTGTGATAAGTTTACTGCATCTAAATGATGTGCTATGTTTTCCAACCCTTGCAACTGTAATTTGTAAAACAACCAAGAGTAAATGGCTCCAGCAAATGCTACACTTATCAATGAACGGATTACAATTGACAAGGATGCAACTGCTAAGGTTTCTGCCATATCAAAACCATCTAAGGCATAAAACCAAATACTTATAAAAAGGATAACCATTCCCATCCCTCTTAATATAGAAGGAACAATTAAATAGTTGATGTCTACTTCTGGACTGATTAAAAAATACATCATTACAAAATGTAAGGTGTAAAAAATCATTCCTGAAATAATTAAAAATTTGGTAGGCCATTTTTTTGCATACCACTTTCTAGCATAAATAGCCCCTATAATAATTCCTGGTACCATTGCGTAATTCAATAGGTTGTTGGTGAGCGAATCATAGCCAAGAATACCAACCGTAAAGGTGTTTTGAATAACACCTGAAGCTAAAAACATACCCAAACACATCAATAAAATAAAGCCTTGAATAAAGTTTTTCTTTTTAAAAACACTTAACGGAACATAAGGTCGTTTTAATCCTTTTTGTCGCCATAGAAAAAGAATCATAGTGATGATAAAGCCAATGGTTGAAGCTTGTATATAGCTTGAAGCAAACCAATCTTGTTGTTTGGCAAATACTAAGGTATATGTTAATAGAAAAAAGGATACTACAAAAAGAAACATACTCAATAAATCAATTTGATATAAAGGTAATTTTCTCGAGAACCGTAAATCGTGCATAAAAACAACCGAGATAAGCACCAATACAAGCATTATAATTGCCATTACCAAATAGACCGATTCCCATTGTAGGTTATAGGCAATTTTTGCAAAGAAATAACCTCCTATTTGAGCGGTTGAAATACTTAAAGGATAAAATACTGTATAAAATTTGGTTCGGTCGCCATCTGGACTTAGAATAAATAATAGCGGAAGTACAAACTCAATAATGGCAATGATTTTAAAAAAACCAATGACAAAGTTTGCTGCAATAATAACATACGGACTATCTGTGGTTATAATGGCCATTGAGCACAATGCAATCATCGACAAACTGGTAATCATCAACTCTTTACTCCTAAAGCGCATTTTAAAACGCAACAAATACGGTAAGGCTGTACCCATTCCAATAAAGGAAGCATAGTTCGCAAACGAGAGATATTCGGAATAAAGTGCCAAATCACTCATCATATTGCTAAAATTGGGTGTATAAATTCCACCTACAACCAATAACGGAAATAGGTATAGAATAATGAGCAATAGCATTGCGGGTTTAGGTACCCAATCTTTAAAAAGTCCTTGGTTATACATTGGTTATTCTACGATAATATTTACATTCATTCCTACACGTAAACGATTTAAATCTTCTTCTGAATTATCTTCGGTAAAATCAATACGAACCGGAATACGTTGCTGTACTTTCACGAAATTCCCTGTAGAATTATCCACAGGAATGGTTGATAATTTTGAACCTGTAGCTGCCGAAATAGAACTTACTTTGCCTTTAAAGGCTTTTCCGCCCAAAGCATCGACTTCAATAGTAATGGCTTTTCCTGCAACAATATCTTCCATTTGGGTTTCTCTAAAATTGGCAATAACCCATTTTTTATCATCGGTTACAATACTGGCTACTTGCTGACTAGGATTTAACAACTGTCCTTCGTTAACTTTACGTCTTCCCATAAAGCCATCGTAAGGTGCTGTGATAACAGTATAAGATAAATTGAGTTTCGCTAAGTCTAAAGCTGCCTCTGCTTGCTTGATTCCTGCTTGGCTCATTTCAATTCTACCATCCATTTCACGAAGCGAATAATCTACCGATTTACGTTGTCCTAATAAGGCGTTGTATTGCGCTTTGGCAGCATCGTACTTGGTTTTTATACCATCGTATTGTTGTTGGGTTACCGCTTCATCTTTTAACAAGGCAGCAAAACGATTTAAGTCTCTTTCAGAATTTTCTAAATTGGATTTTGCACCAGCAATATTGGCTTCAATAATAGACGTGTTGTTAGCAACTGTATTAATTGTTGATTTTGCTGTTTTTTCACCAGCTAAAGCACTTAAATAAGCAGCTTCGGCTTGTAAAACTTTGGCTTTAATTTCGCTATCATCTAAAATCACCAACGTATCGCCTTTTTTTACTCTCTGGTTTTCTTCGAAACGAATTTCTTTAATATAAGCGGAAACTCTGGTGTTTATTGGATTGATATAAGCTTCTACTTGTGCATCGTTTGTAAAGTTTTTATCGCCAATATGGAAATAGTGTTTTAATACAAAAATCAAGGCAACTAATGCTACTAAAAATATAAGTAGATTGATAAAAAACACCGTTTTTTTGTTTTTACCTGCTTTCTTTTCGGTTTTTGAATTGTTATCTGACATCTTTATTCTTTTTGCAATGGTTATAGTGTTCCTACAGTTTTTAATACATTATAGTATGCCTGAAGGATATTAATTTCTGAATTTACATATTGTAATTCGGCTTCTAATTTAGAGTTGCTAGCATCTAACATTTCAGTAATAAGTGCTAACTGATTTAAATATTTTTTTTCAATAATTTTATAGTTTTCTTCAGCCAAACGTTTGCTTTCTAAATAGGTTGCTTTTTGTGAAATTGCTTCGTTGTATTTTAAATAAGCTGCTTGTGTAGCCACTTGTAAATTTTGTTGAGTAAGCGTTTTGGCTTCGGTTACTTGCTCTACTTTTAACTTGTTTAATGACTCTTTTGCTTTGTTTTTGTAAAGCGATTCAATATTATAGGTTAACGATACACCAACTTGCCAACTATTAAAGTACACATCGTTTATTGGAAAGGAATTGGTTAATGGACGTTGCATATTGTAACCAGCAAAGCCTGCCAAAATAGGTAGCTTATCTGCTTTGGTAATATCTAAGCTCGTTTCGGCTAATTCCTTTTGGGTATCCATAGTTCTAATGAGTGGATGATTGGTAGCTACTTCATCTTGATATGTTTCTATATTTTGTAACGCAGGATTAAGTTTCAGCGTTTCTTCATCAGGAATAATTTTAGTATTTGCTGGTAATCCTAATGCAATAACCAATTGGTTGTTTAAAATTGAAATATTATTGTCTATCGTTACTATGGCTTGGTTTAAGGATGCTAATAATAAATCGCCACGAATTACTTCGTTACGTGTTACCATACCTTGATTGTAGAAACTAGTTACGTTATCAATTCGTTTTTGAGCCAATTTGATGTTTTCTAAAAAGACTTGCTTTTGATTGTACAATTTGTAAAGGCTTAAATAATTAGAAATCACCAAAGATTTAATGCCAATTTCATCATTTTCTACATTTAAGTTCGCCAATTTTTCTTGAAGATTTCCAACCTTAATGGTATTATTGATAGCGTTTCCTTTGTAAAGCAATTGTTGGGCTTGTAAGGAAAAGGTATTACCAAAATGTGGCATATCTACGGTTTGTAGGTTTGAAAAATCGGTGTCCAAAATTTCAATATCACCCAAATACATTGCTGTTGCACCTAACGAAACATTAGGTAGTTGAAGTTGTTTATAAACTTCGGTCTGCTGTTTGGCAATATCAACCGACTTTTTTGAGACTTTTAGTTTTTGATTGTTTTCTAACGCTAGTTGAACAATTTGGTCTATGGTATATTGTTTAGGAACAGCTTCTTGCGAAAAGCCAAAGCCATAAACAAATATGAGTAATAGGCTTACTGTTTGTTTTAAAAAATGCATAGATATTATAGTTATTTTAGTTCTTAACAAAAAGAACTTGTTGAATAAATTTTTTTAGTTTTCTTCCCACTTTCTAATTGCTTCATCTATTTTCTGATTTAAAAAGTTCTGAAAATCAATGACATCTTTCAGCTTGTTGTTAAATTCTATGTCGTTATTGCTTCGATGTTTTAAAACATCTTCCATTACATTGTTAAAATCATATAGTTTTTTAGCATATTCCTCAACTCTCTTTTTCCAATTTTCTAAATCTAGATAAAAGTATCTTTTTCTATCACCACTAAATGTTTTGTAATTAATTGTACCATCTTGTAAATGACCATTTATTGCATTGCTTACTGCACTTTTACTTGCGTTTAAAAACTCTCTAATTTCATCAAATGTTTTATAAGAAGGTTCGGCTAATAACAAGAAACTAAATACTCTGCTTGCAATGGGTGTTTTTCCAAATTGCTCATATACAACTCCAATATCTTCTACACGTTGTTTTAAATTATCCATATTAATTAAGAATTAGTATGGTGCAAATATATAAAGTTTTTTTAGTTCTGCAAATTAAGAACTGAAATTATTTATGATAAATTTTAAAACTAACTGCATCAATTATTTCAATAAATGAAAGGTAGAATGCTTCAACTAATCATAAGATGTGTGTGTTTCAGTAATAATTTGTCGTTGGCTGTTTTAGACAAGTTTTATGACATTAAAATATTTAGCCTTTATTCAGGACGGGTCAAAATGTTGCACAACGGTCTAGTATATGAAACGTAGCGTATAAATAAACACTAACTTTTCGGA
>CAJXHW010000135.1 GCA_913054565.1 uncultured Kordia sp.
CGAATCTAAAGATTCCTTAGGTAATCCTTTATCCAATAAAGAATCAAAACTAAAGACGAAATCAATTAAACCGTGTATAATAGCAATTGGAATTAATCGGTTTGTTCTGAGCAAAACAGCACCAAAGAAAACTCCAAAATAAATTGCATAGAATAGTTGACTTATTTCCGATGCGATATTTTCTATTTTGAAATCTATAATGTGTAGTACTCCAAATAACAATGCAGGAATGAGAATACTTAACAGGATACCATTCCTTTTATGTATAAACTCCTTTACTAATATCGTGAAGATTAAACCTCTAAATACAAATTCTTCCGAAAAGCCTACCGACATATTCTGAAAAAACAGAAGTATCAAATCAACTGGTTTTGCTTTAGATAAGTCTATCGATAATAAAGATAAACCTCCAATAATTATTAGGTAAATTGGGATAATTGCCAAGAATTTATTGGTCCATTTGAACTGTTTTGACAATCCTGAAAGATTGAACACATCAAACTTTTTAATGGCAAAAATGGCCAATAGAATAATAATAACATTCTTTATTAGTGCTTCTATGCTTTTTTCTTGAAAATTTGATAGCGTCGTGTTGCTCAATAGTTTATCGACAGGTAAAGCTAATATTGTTAAAAAAGCTATTGTAAGTCCGAGAATCAGTAATAATGTTTTGTTTTTCATATTTGTCTAATTTTGCCTAACAGCTTTTTATTTCAAGAACTTAATATGTGGTAAATAAATGACCTCTTTATCATTACTAATTCGGAATGTATTTAACAATATTGACATCAAATTGATGAAATACAAAAAGCCAATAACCATAAAAAATGTACTTAAAGTTATTTTGTCTGTGAGTCCAATTTTTGATATTAAAAACAATATTATAGGAATAAAAAATAGCAATATTGTCCATGTAATTTCGAAATTGATTAAATCTTTACCCAATTTATTACTGTTTTTAATCTTGCCTTTTTTCGATGTCCAAAGTATAAATGGAATTAAAATCCCTAGCATTGGGAAAAACAGAAAAGTTAGTGCAGAGAGATTGAGAAACGTTAAATATTTTTTATCTTCTTTTACTGACCAATCTATCAAATCATCTGGGCTAACGTTCAAGGCATTTGCTAATCGCTTCAATGATTCACCTGTAGGGTTTGATTCCCCTTTTTCAATACGCTGTATTGTTCGTAAACTTAAACCAGATTCTTCGGCTAGAAATTCTTGTGACATTCCTTTCTGGTTTCTTAATTCTTTTACTCTTAAAGCCAAATAGCTATTATCCATTTTCTACAGGTTTGTTTTTAGTTAAAGTTTTTCTGTACCTCATTACTGCTATGGTTAATGTTCCTAATAAAAACCCAGGAATCAATTGAACTAACGAACCATATATAGCATGATTTAATAGCGCTTGTCCAAAATTATCAAAATATAATCCATAATGTGTACCTATTTCCCATTTTGTATCTACCCACCAAAGTATGGCAACAGGAATCCTTGAAATAGGTGAGTAAATAAGTAAGCTTAATAAAAGAATCTTGAATGCTTGTTTATGGTTCGCTATTTTAATACCTAAATATATCGAAAACCCTAAGGTAAGCCAAAGTAGACCAATAATAAAAATTGCATTTTCAGGCAATCCCAATAATTCTAAACAGTATCTAACAGGTGTTAGGATTAGTGCAATTATTATGAGTGCTTTAGCATAATAAATGGCTTGTTGTAAAGTGGTTTTTTCGTTTTTTTTCATACTAGTTCTTTTTAGCGATAATTTTACGACCAGATTGATTCATTGTTAAGCTAATAACATTATTCGTTTCATTTTTATTAAACGTGATTTCTGCATCTGCAATTTTTACAAAAAAATGATTTTGAGTTTCAGCAAAAAGTTTAACCTTTTTAGTTTGACCTGGAGCTAATAAATATAATTGATTTGTGTTATCTAGACCGATTGTAAGGTTTACGTTTGGTTTAACCTCATAAGTACCTGTATAGTTATTCAATATTTCAGCGGAAACAGCAATTGACTTCTTTTCTTGTTCAATGGTTTTAGTGACTGCTGAAACTTTATTTACGTCTGGGCTAGTAACAAATAATTCCGCAACTTGTTTTGCAACGTTATTTACATTTTTACAATTGCAGTTGGTTAATACAGCAATATACATGTTTTCTTGAGGTAAAAACAGAGCAATACTGGTAAAACCCTTCGTGCTTCCTGTGTGTGCAATTACAGGAGAATTTCCCAATCTTGATAACCGAAAGCCATAACCGTAAGGTATTTTTTTTCCACTATTTAATAGGGTTGGTGTCATAGCTTGCTTTATACTAGACTCTTTTAAAAGAGTGTTTTGAAGTAATGCGTTTTGCCATTTTAAAAGATCCTCTGTGGTAGATAATAGAGCTCCTGCAGAATATGCTAATGACAAGTTCATATAATCTGATTTTACAAATTCATTTTGTTTAATGATATAGCCCCTAGATCGGTTCGGAATAACTTGTTTCTTATCTCCACAGTATGAAGACGTCATTCCTATTTTATCAAAAATATTTTCTTGAATAAATTGACCATAAGATTGCTTAGAAATTGTTTCAATAATTTGTCCCAATAAAATATAACCTGCATTACTGTATTTAAATTTTTCACCAGGCATAAATGCCAATGGTTCATCTTTAAAATAGGTGATGAGTTCTTTTGGAGACCTATCCATTCTCGAGGTATAATTCTTTTCACTTAAAGGCGTTTTATTTTTTATTCCCGAAGTATGATTTAATAAATGATGAATGGTAATATCTCTTCCAACCTCAATATATTCGGGAATATATTTTCCAATTTTATCTTCGATATTGAGCTTACCTTGCTCTGCAAGCATTAAAATTGAAACTGCAGTAAATTGTTTTGTGATTGAACCAATCTGAAATACACTATTAACCTCTATAGGTATATTTAATTCCAAATTTGATTTCCCTAAGGCTTTTTTATAAATGGCTTTACCGTCTTTAGCTACCAAAATTGTAATACCTGGCTCATTAGCGCTATATTGTAAAGAAACTATAGAGTCAATTTTTGATTCATAGCTCTGACTGAAGCTAAAATATGTAATGAAAAGAAAAGTGAGTGTTGTAAAAAAATTATTCATTGATTTATATTTAATGATCAGTGAACAAAATTAAAAACAATGTGCTTTGACACTTGCGCCAGGCTTATGACATCTTTATGACATCTGTGGCAAATCCTTTGAATAGGTGTAAATATTAACTGAGTTGTTATTAGATTTTGAGGATTACGTAACCTTTATGCAGTCGAGTCAAGCTTGCGTAACGGTCTCGGCTATGAGTAGTTGCTTGTTTCAGCAACTAGCCATACACAAAAACGAACGCGAGAAAATTCCGAAGGAATTTTCAAGATTAGCGCTATCTAGAGCAATGAATTATACACGCTGTTGTGCTTTCGTTATTTTTTAGGAATTTGTATCAAAAATTAGATAAGCAATAAATAACAAAAAATAAATAGCCAGATAGAACAGGTAGAAGTTTCTAAACTTTTTATATTCGAGATTTTCAGGATAGATATTTCCAAAAAGACCCTTAATTTCTTTCCAAAAAAGAGGTTTAATGTTAATTAACCAACTATCGGTTTGATATACGATTTTGCGGAATTTACTTCTATAAAAACTTAATGGTAATCCCCAAACCACAAAAAGTATAAACCAAATATTTTTAGTTATAAAATCCATTATCATTTATTTTTTTGGGAACCATGGGAAAAAAGAATTTGTTTTTTGAATGTAATCTCTGTATTGAGATTTTGTCTCTTTTAAAGTTTTTTCAAGTAAGCTCACACCTGATATTTTAATAATCAATAAAGTCATTATAATAGAACCTATTATTTGCCAATAACTTCCGGCTGCAATACTAAAAATAGCATAAGCCCACCAAACAGCTGAGTCGCCAAAATAATTCGGATGCCTTGTGTATTTCCAAAACCCTGTGTTTAAGACCTTCCCTTTGTTTTTTACATTACTTTTAAAACGTGCTAATTGAAAATCGCCACCAGCTTCAAAAGTAAACCCAATAAGCCATACTACAATTCCTATATAATCCATTACATTGAGGGTTCCATTACTTGTACTTGAGTTAATACCCAAAAGGGGTAAAGAAACAATCATAATCAAGGCTCCTTGTAATAAAAACGTTTGGAAAAAACTAAACCACCAATAGCGTTTTGGGCCATAATTTTTTCGGAATTCCTTATATCTAAAATCTTCTCCTTTGCCAATGTTTCTAAATGCAAGATAAATTGCAAGCCTAAGTCCCCAAATACTTACTAAAGTTAAAATCAATATTTTTCTAGTATTTAGTTCTCCTGACATAAATACGTAAAACGTATTAACAACCACAAACCCAAAACCCCAAAAAATGTCTACAATACTTACATTTTTTATAAAAATACTCCAAATCCATAATAGAGTTACAAAAGCTAAAATGATTAAGGCTGCATGAGAAAATAGAGTTATCATAAGCTATTGGGTCGTCATAATGAAGCACAACGTTCTCGGCTATGAGTAGTTGCGTGTTTAAGCACTAAACTTTGCAAGTACAGACCAAACTGAAAATCCGCGAGGATTTTCGTAAGTAGGCGAGAACCAGCAATTACTTATAGCCATTGTTGTGCTTTCGTTATTTAATTTTAGGCATTAATCACAATTTATCAAAATCAGGTAACGGTTCAATATCTGAATTTGTTTTTGATAATTCTTGATGAATGCTTTTCACCAAATCAATCGATGCCTTTTTAATTCCTTTGGTTCTCTTTAAAACACTTTGTGCATCAAAATAAATTTCATCGATAATATTTTTGGTTTTCGGTAAATTAATAAACTCAAAAAATCCTTTTTTAAGCATTTCTTCACTTACCTTATCAATACCTTTTATATTTTCTGAGTTGTATTCTACAATATTGGTATTTCTAAGGTAATCACTTCTTTTCTCATATCTTTTCCAAAAAAAATCAATTCCTTTATTAAACAGAACTATACCTGTATCAAAATATCTAATGATTTTCTTGTTAAGCGAGTCATTGGTAGAAAGACGTGTTAAACCCTGATACTTAATTTTTTCAAATGTATTAGTGCTTACTTTTATATCAATATTAGCCATAGAAAATAGATCCCATAAGCTATCAGAAGGTAGGCTTTTTAAGTCTTCAACATTAAATATCGTTTCTTGACCTTCAATATTCTTTTCAAGGTTTTCGATGGCCCAATTAAAAGAACTGATATTTTTGTTTGCCTCTGTAATTAGTTCATTTAATATTTCTTGGCCGTATGCCAATTGTTTACGTTCTTCATTCCAATTATTGACCTGCAGAGCAAGAAGAATCCCAATCATAACCAGGATTATTTCGCCAACAGCATAAATCAAATACTTACTAAATTTATTTTCAGTCAGTAATTTTTGTCTAATTTTTCTAAAGAATTTTATCATTGGTTAGCGTTTTCTGATAATGAAGCACAACAGAGCGCTAAACGCAGTTCTGTTTAGAGAATGAAAAGATACTAAATTCTTTG
>CAJXHW010000136.1 GCA_913054565.1 uncultured Kordia sp.
CAATCAGGTAATAATTTAGTGTTGAAAATAAATACATTTGAATTTAAGGTTATAGTATCTGATACTAGTGGCTGGATAAAGCTTAAAAAATCAATATAATCTTTAAACAACACTTCTTCATCAAAATTTAAATGTACCATTGCTAGCTGATTTTCTGCAGAAAAATCGATAAATTCTCTGGTGTAAGATATTAGTTCTTCTTTTAAGACATGAACACCTTCAAGTGTTATTTTAGAGTCTTTGTTTAAATTTATTGTAACATTAAAATACGGCAAATAAGTGTTTGAATGTTTCTTTAAATAAAATTTTGAAAACTCTGTATTGGGGAGTCTTTTAAAGATGTTAGTATATTTATAGTCCTTTTGTTTTGAATGAATTGTATAACTTATATTTTCTTTAAAGAAGTTTTCAGGAAGATTTTTTAAACTAACTTGATCTGAAATTTGTAATGAATCTTCTTGGCAAGATATTAGTGAAATTAACAGTATAATAAGTATTCTTTTCATGTGAGTTTACAATTGATTAATTATGGTAACACATTCAACAGCCTCTTTAACGTCATGAACTCTTAAAATTGAAGCACCTTTATGTAATGCTAGTGTATTAACTATAGTTGTACCATTTAAAGCGTTTTGAGGACTTGTATTTAGGGTAGTATAAATCATTGATTTTCGCGATGCTCCAACCAATATTGGCAAATTAGTATTGGTAAACAAGTCTAAGTTGTTTAATAGTTGGTAGTTATGAGCAACTGTTTTGCCAAAACCAAATCCTGGATCAATGATAAGGTCATTAATGTTTTGCTGTCTTGCTAAGGCAATTTTTTCAGAAAAATAATGTAAAATATCTTGAGTAACATCTTTGTAAACAGGGGAATTTTGCATGTTTTGTGGTGTGCCTTGCATGTGCATAATAATATACGGCACATTTATTTCACCAATAGTTTTAAACATATTACTGTCCATTTCACCTGCAGAAATATCATTAATTAAAGCGGCACCTATTTCAACACAAGCTTTTGCTACAGCACTTCTAAAGGTGTCAATTGAAATTAAAATTTCAGGAAACTCATTAAGTAATAACTTTATAACCGGAATAATACGTTTTAACTCTTCTTCTTCTGTAATATGAGCCGCGCCTGGTCTTGAGCTATAAGCCCCAAGATCAATAAAAGTAGCACCTTCTGTCAGCATTTTTTCAACCTGATCTACAATGTTTTTTTCATTGCAATATTGCCCACCGTCGTAAAATGAATCAGGTGTTAAGTTTAAAATACCCATCACTTTTGGTGTGCTTAAATTAATAAGTTGTCCTTTGCAATTAATTGTCATCATTGATATTTCAATATTATTTCTACATACTGTTGCTATTCAGCAAAAAATCAACGAAATTTACGCAAATTATACATAGTATCTATGCAAAAAACAATGAAACAATACAATGAGGTTTTAAATGTTTGCAGAACCTTGTTTATCAATAAAATGAAAGATTACGGTAGTGCTTGGCGAATTTTACGATTACCATCATTAACCGACCAAATATTTATAAAAGCACAACGAATTAGAGGCTTACAGCAAAACGCAGAACAAAAAGTAGATGAAGGACAAGCATCCGAATTTATAGGCATTATTAATTACTCGTTAATGGCATTAATTCAACTTGAAAAAGGTGTAGTTGAGCAACCAGATTTAAGCTTAGAAGACGCTATCGTTTTATATGATAAGCAATTTAAAATAACAAGAGAGCTCATGGAGGCTAAAAACCATGATTATGGTGAGGCTTGGCGTGAAATGCGAATTGGATCATTAACAGATTTGATTTTACAAAAGCTATTACGTGTCAAACAAATTGAAGATAATAAAGGGAAAACATTAGTAAGCGAAGGTATAGATGCTAATTATCAAGACATGATAAATTACTCTGTATTTGCATTAATTTTATTAAAAGAACAAGACGCATAAAAACTTAACTTAGTAGCATATGAAGAATAGTATTGTATATATATCACGATTATTAGTTGGAAGTTTACTGATTGTTTCAGGAGTTATAAAAGCAAATGATGCCGTAGGGTTTTCATATAAATTATACGATTATTTTACAGAGGGCGTGTTAGGAATGGAGTTTTTACAACCCTACACATTAGCCATGGCCGTAGTAATTTGTTTCATTGAAATTGTTTTAGGGACAGCATTAATATTTGGTTTAAAAGCAAAATTAACAACAACATTGAATTTATTAATGATGTTGTTTTTCACATTCTTAACATTTTATTCAGCGTATTACAATAAAGTTACTGATTGTGGGTGTTTTGGAGATGCTTTAAAACTAACCCCTTGGGAGTCATTCACAAAAGATGTGGTATTGTTAGTCTTTTCAGTAATCCTGTTTATGTATAGAAAAACCATTTATCCTAATAGGAAGTTTAAAGATTTAAAATATATTTTACCGTCATTAATTTTAATTACATTATTTTCAGTTGGCGTTATTGGGTGGTGGTTTCCTGTTATATTTTCAATATTGGTATTCGGGCTAAAATTTATAATTAAGCGGATTGATAGTAACCAATGGCGTTTATTAAGTATTGGCGGAATTGCCGCTTTAGTATTTATGTTTTATACATACAATCATTTACCAATAGAAGATTTTAGACCCTATAAAATTTCAGAAAATATCTCTGAGGGTATGGAAGTAGCTCCAGATGCGTTACCTGAAATTACCGAGTACAGTTGGAAATTTAAGGTAAATGGAGAAGAAAAAATATACCTTACAAATGGCTCGTATCCTCAAGTTGATGGTGATTTTATAGATGTAGAAACAAAAATAATTCAAGAAGCAGAGGCACCAAAAATTCATGATTTTACAATTGAAGGAACAGAAGATGATACACAGTTATATCTTTCAAAAGATAATGTATTGGTTATAGTTGCTTATGATTTTTCAAAATCGAGTGATGAAGGTTTTAAACGAGTTAAAAACACTGCCGATGCAGCTATAAAAAAAGGATACACGGTTATAGGTTTAACGGCAGAATCTGTAGAGAGTAGAGTAGCTAAAAAATCAGAATTTGGCCTAAATTTTGATTTCTTTTTCTGTGACGGAACTACGCTTAAAACAATTGTGCGTGCTAATCCAGGTATATTTGAAATGGATAAAGCCACAATCAAGCAAAAGTTACACTGGAATGATATTGACAACTTAAAACTCTAATGCCCTATGCATAAAATTACCATACTATTTTTGGCCTTAACAACATTTGTTGTGGCACATAAAAGAAAAAAAAATTGGTCTGACACATATGTTGTAAAAGAAAAACCAATAATACCAATAGAAGAAATTGAAGCTTTTGTGGGGGCAGATGAATATTTGGTGACTTATGATGCAGGTGATTTTAACGGCGATAAACAAACTGATGCAGTGGTTGTTGTAGCACAATTAGATGAAATTAGTAAGTTTAAGAAAAATCAAACTCACTCAAAACGTAAAGTGCTAATCTTAAAACGAAATGATGAGGGCGCTTTGGAAAAATTACTTGAAAATGAAGATATTGTGTATTGTTATAAATGCGACTCCCCTTATGGTAGCCCTTTAACATCAATAGTGCTTTCAGGTAACACATTTGCTGTAGAGCATGAAGCAGGAAAAGCCAATAGATGGACGCGCATAATTACTTTTGAATATGATAGAGAAAAAGAGTTGTGGCTGTTGTTAAAAGATGCGTCATCCACATATAATATTATGAATAGTAAAGGATTTCAATCTGAAGTAAAAACAAAAGATGATTTTGGGTTTATCTATTTTGAAAATTATGATGCTTTTTCAGACGATTTAACTAAGAAATCTAAACATTAGTTGTTACAGTACTTACTAAATAAACTAGGTTATGCCCTGTTAACACTCTTTGGGGTGATAACAGTTATATTCTTTTTGTTTAATATTCTTCCCGGTGATCCTGCAAAAATGATGTTGGGGCAGAATGAGACTAGTGAACAGGTTGCTGCAATTAAAAAAAAGTTCGGCTTTGATAAGCCGTTAAGCACACAATATGGCTATTATTTAAATGATTTATCCCCGTTGTCTTTTCATAGCAGCAACCCTCATGATTACACAAGTCTAGCAACAAATAAATACAACAGTATCCACTTGTTTACAATAGGAACTATAGATGTAGTTATTAAACAACCCTTTTTAAGAACATCATTTGCTAAGCAAGGGAAACCTGTAAGTCAAATTATTTCAGAAACATTACCTAATACTGCAATATTAGCAATTGCATCAATCTTTTTAGCATTGCTTATAGGTGTTGTTTTTGGTGTTTTTTCTGCACTTTATAAAGATACTTGGATAGATAAATGCATTCAAATATTTAGTATATTGGGAATGAGTGTCCCTTCTTTTTTTAGCGCCATATTATTTGCTTGGTTGTTTGGCTATGTGTTACACGATCTTACTAATTTGGAAATGACCGGTAGTTTATATGAATTAGATGATTATGGAGAAGGCTTAGAGTTACAGTTAAAAAATTTAATATTACCAGCTTTTGTTTTAGGAATTAGACCTTTAGCAGTCGTTATACAGTTAATGCGAAATTCATTATTAGAGGTTTTTAATCAAGATTATATTAGAACGGCTAGAGCTAAAGGTTTATCAGAATATAATATTATAAAAAAACATGCACTTAAAAATGCAATGAATCCAGTAGTAACAGCAATTTCAGGATGGTTTGCATCATTATTGGCAGGAGCAGTATTTGTAGAGTATATATTTAACTGGAACGGATTAGGTAAAGAAATTGTTGATGCGTTAAATAGTTTAGATTTGCCAGTAATTATGGGGTCTGTTATTGTAATAGCAAGTATGTTTGTAATTATTAATATTTTTGTCGACATAATATACGGCTGGTTAGACCCGAAAATAAGGTTAAATTAAAAAATAATTAAAATGATAAAATTTAAAACAGCATTAATAGCATTTGTGGCTATCATAATTAGTGCTTGTGCACAAGAGAAAACAGTTACAATGTTTGATGTATCAACATTGTCAGAAAAATTCACAGCATTAGATGGTTCTGAAATTACCTTTGAAAACATATTAAAAAAACATAAAGGAAAAACTGTGGTTATTGATGTTTGGGCATCATGGTGTAGTGATTGTTTAAAAGGACTACCGTTAGTTAAAGAATTACAAGAAAAAACAGTAGCAGATGATTTGGTTTATGTGTTTTTATCGGTAGATAGAAAACAAGACAACTGGAAAGCTGCTATTTCAAAACGCTCTATTAATGGAGACCATTATTTTGTGCCAACAGGTATGAAAGGTTCTTTTGGTAAAGCCATAGATTTAGATTGGATTCCGCGTTATATGGTAATTGGAAAAGATGGAAACATCAAATTATACAAAGCTGTTAAAGCAAATGATTCTAGAATTTTAGAGGCAATAAATGCTGATAAGTAAACGAAGTTTATAATATAGTATAAGATTATGAGAAAGCAAATTGTTGCAGGAAATTGGAAAATGAATAATGATATAAACCAAACAAAA
>CAJXHW010000137.1 GCA_913054565.1 uncultured Kordia sp.
CTGTTACTTTTTGTAAATAATCTGAGTTTATAGAAATATCTTGATAACCTGATATTATATATTTTGGGGTTTCTGTTTTAATGAAATAATCATATTCATTTGAGAAATTCCCATTTGCGGCATCAGTAGCAATTGCCTTTCTTACCAAAGGATTTGATTTTTTAAAATCTGACATTATTTGAGTGCAAGCCTCTTTGTTATTAACGATAGCATTGATTGTAGTTTCAATTTCACGCTGGTTAGGCTCTTCTTTAAAAAAAGTTTGTAACTCTTCAACAGGTAAAAATCCCTCATCAAAATTTAAAGGCTTTTTAAGAGGTGGCGTACCAAAAATAACTAACCCTTTTAAGTTTGTTACTTGTGATGCAATTTCTATTGCTATATGACCGCCTAAAGAATTTCCAACTAATAGAACATCACCTTCAACATGCTCTAGCTGCTTAAGGATATCTTTTTTATACGCTACAATTGAAAAATGTTCTTCTTGATTAAGATGTTCAGGTTGGTTATTTCCATGACCTAATAAATCGATGGCTATTTTATGATATGGAATCAAATCAGATTCTGTAGTTGCCTTAAATATTTCTGAAGAGGAAGAATTACCGTGAATGAATACAATAGTCCCTTTATGTTGTTTAGTTAAGTTTTGTTTCATTACTTAAATATATGATTTTATATTTAAATTGTAAAACAAGACTTATATTTACACGAATGAATACGTATAGCGAAGCATTTATAAAAGCATTTATAGGAAGTGTAAATTGGACATGGAAATCAATTGTATTTGATGTACCTTGGTATACCAATTTCTTTTGGGGGCTAACATTAATCTCTCTTGTAGTTTGGGCTTTGGAAGTATTATTTCCTTGGCGAAAAAGTCAGTCGGTATTTAGAAAGGGTTTCTGGATAGATGCATTTTATATGTATTTTAATTTCTTTGTATTCTCAATTGTTATTAGCGGATTTTATAAAGTAATAGGGCTTTTATTGTCAGACTTAGGTTTTAGTAAAACCAGCTTGTCAATTATAGATATTACTAGTTTTCCAAATTGGTTACAATTGGTAGTGTTTTTTATTGTATTAGATTTTGTGCAATGGTTTACGCACGTATTACTACATAAATATAATTTTTTATGGCGATTCCATCAAGTGCATCATTCCGTAAAAGAAATGGGATTTGCAGCACATTTGCGTTACCATTGGATGGAAAATATTTTATATAAACCGCTAAAAACCTTAGGTGTTTTAGTGCTTGGAGGTTTTGAGCCAGAGCAAGCATTCATTGTACATTTTATAGCAATAAGTATAGGGCATTTGAATCATGCGAATATTAAAATTACTTGGGGGTCTTTAAAATATGTGTTCAATAATTCCGTAATGCATTTGTATCATCATGCACAAGTATTACCAGGAAACAGACGCAAGGGCGTAAATTTTGGAATAAGTTTAAGTGTGTGGGATTATATTCTTAAAACAAATTATATTCCAGAATCATCAGGAACACTTCCTTTGGGTTGGGAGCAAGATGAGAAGTTTCCGAAGAGTTTTTTGAAACAACTTTTTGTAGGGTTTACTAAACAAAAATAGTATTAGTTTTTTTCTAACTTGATAAACACTTCTCGGTTAGCTCTATTTGGGATTGAGTTATAACACTTCTCAAAAATAGCTAGTGAATAAAATGGTTTAAGAAGAGAAATATACTCTTCAGAACTACCTCCAAAAGGCGGTTTGTCGGTGTTTAATGCATCATCAAATAATACGCCCACTAGTTTTCCATTAGATTTTAAAAGACGATGCGTTTGAGTAGCATAGTTGTTACGTAATTGAGGTGGTATGGCAGAAAAAAAAGTTTGTTCTAAAATTATTTCAAAACTTAAATTTGGATGTAAATTATGTAATTCAAAAAAATCAGCTTGAATAAAATGCTCCTTTGGAAAAGTAGCAACCCTTGTTTTAATGTTGCCTAAAGGTGTTTCTGAAAAATCAACAACATATACATTTTTAAATCCGAGTTGATGCAAGTATTCTGCTTCATAAGAATTTCCGCCACCAGGAATTAGAATATGTAAATCTTTGTCTGTTAATTGGTCTATATAAGTTTTTAATGGTGTAGAAATGTTACCAATATCCCAAGCTATATCATTTTCCTGATATTTATTCTCCCAAAAAGTAACATCCTGTTTCATTATAAAATTGAATTTATCTGATTTAAAATAAGCTCTTTTGAAACCACGCCAGATTGCCTCCAAACTTGTTTTCCGTTTTTGTATAAGATTAAAGTAGGAACACCTCTAACATTCAGCTTAGTTGCCAAAACTTGGTTTTTATCAATGTCAATTTTTAAAACACTTGCAGTATCAGCAACCGAGTCTTTCACTTGTTTCAAGACAGGTGCTAATGCTTTACAAGGCCCGCACCATGTGGCATAAAAATCAATTAAAACGGGTTTATCTTGATTAATGATTTCTGAAAAACTACTCATAGTTATGTATTATTTAATCTCCCAGAAGCACAACTTACAAATGACTTGGCTTTTGATGTTAAGGAGTTTTTTTCTCCAACTTCTGGATAACCAATATCAGCTAATTTGTTTTTTACAGCAGTAATATCTTTGTCAGATTTGTATTTAAATGATACAGTGTCAGAATCATTATTAACTGTTACATCGCTAATGTTTTCTATTGCTGAAATTTTTGTAATGATCGTGTTTGCACATCCACCACATTTCAGGTTTTGTATATTAATTATTGTATTCATTTTTTCTAGTTTTAAGACATTAGGTTGGTCGTGTAAATGGTGCTAAACTAACGGTGTATTATTTAGTTTACTTGGTAAGTTTCCCCTGTCCATTCCATCATACCGCCCATAAGATTGTATGTAATTCCGAATCCGATTGAATCCATCACCTGGCAAGCCTGACCACTTCGTCCACCGCTTCTACAATAGATGTAATAGTTTTTACTTTTATCTAATTTTTCAATAGATTCCATGAACGCTTGAGGCTCCATGATGTTAATTAAAACAGCATTTTCAATAACACCTTCAGACCATTCGCTTGGTGTTCTAACATCAAGAATAACGTTGTTGTCATCAGCTGAAATCAATTCATTCCACTCAGTTTGTGTGATATTTTTCATAGGGATACTATTATAATGTTGTTGGACAAACGAAGTCAGTTAGTGCGATATCTGTTTTTTTAATAGCACCAAAACCACCTTTTACATCGGTTAAGTTATGAATACCTCTACTTTTTAAAATAGACGCTGCAATTACTGAACGGTAACCACCTGCGCAATGAATGTAGATGTTGTCGTCTGATTTATAAGTGTCTAAATAATCATTGATAGCACTTAATGGTGTGTGAATGGCGTTTTCAATGTGCGTAGAACTGTATTCGCCATCTTTTCTTACATCGCAAACCTTAGCATCTCCTTTTTCAGTGGCAAATTCTTCAGCACTAATTGAACGCAACGTATCAGTGTCTCGTCCATCGTTTTTCCATGCATCAAAACTACCTTTTAAATAGCCAATGGTATTGTCAAAACCAACTCGTGATAAACGCGTGATGACTTCAGTTTCACGACCTTCTGGTGCAACCAATAAAATAGGTTGTTTCACATCACCAATTAAAGCGCCAACCCATGGTGCAAATCCACCATCAATACCAATAAATATAGATTTTGGAATATGTCCTAAAACAAAATTATTTTGATGACGCACATCTAAAATTAATGCACCAGTATCATTTGCTTTTTCTTCAAATTCAGCAGGTGATAAACCTTGTGTGCCACGTTTTATAACGGCATCAATATCATCATAACCCTCCTTGTTCATTTTTACATTTGCAGGGAAATACTTTGGAGCTGGCATTAAACCATCTGTAACTTCGTTAATGAACTCATCTTTAGTCATGTCGGCACGTAATGCATAATTAGTGCTTTTTTGGTCACCAATTGATCCTACAGTTTCTTTACTCATGTTTTTTCCACATGCAGAACCTGCTCCGTGCGCTGGATATACTATAACATCATCAGCTAGTGTCATTATTTTAGTTCGTAAACTATCAAATAAATAACCAGCCAAGTCACGTTCTGTAATATCTCCTTTTTGTGCTAAATCTGGTCTACCAACATCTCCTAAAAATAAGGTATCACCGCTAAATATAGCATGGTTTTTTCCATTTGCATCTATTAATAAAAATGTACTGCTTTCCATGGTGTGTCCAGGTGTGTGTAATACTTTTATTGTGATGTTTCCTAACTTGAATTCTTGATTATCTGTAGCTGTAATAGCATCAAATGATGTTTTTGCATTTGGACCAAACACAATATTTGCACCAGTTTTTTTAGCTAAAGTAACGTGACCACTTACAAAATCGGCATGAAAATGAGTCTCAAAAATATACTTGATTTTTGCATTGTCTGAGTTTGCACGATCAATATATGGTTGCACTTCTCGTAATGGATCAATAATAGCAACTTCACCATTACTTTCAATATAGTAAGCACCCTGTGCTAAACATCCGGTATATATTTGTTCAATATTCATATTGTCTTAATTTTATGTGTCAAAGATAGAAATTGTTGTCAGTTTTTACAGTAACTCTTGTTACAATACTCTGTGGTTTTATTGCTTTACAAAGAATTCCATATAAAAAATGAAAGCTGACATGACAAAAATAAAGTAGCCAAACCCTTTTTTTAATTTCTTTCCATCAATAAAGTTACTGAAATAGCTGCCAATAAAAATACCGATAAACGACAATAATGTAAAGTTGAAAAGAAATGACCAATTTATATCCATAGTTAAAGCATCTCCTAAGAAGAACCCTGATAACGATTTAAAAGCAATGATAATTAATGATGTACCAATGGCAACTTTCATTTCAGTTTTTGCAAGTATGACTAGTGCAGGAATAATTAAAAAACCACCACCAGCACCAATTAACCCTGTTAATGCACCAACTAGGATACCTTCAAGAAGGATTAATGGGTAGTTGTAAGTTATTTTCTCAGTTGTTTTTTGACTCTGTTTTCGGTCTTTTAACATTGATATTCCTGCTGGGATCATTAGTATAGAAAATAGTCCTAACATTCCCATTCTTCGGGTAAATTCAAAATCAGCTATTGTAAAAAGGACATCTGGTAGAGCAGGCACTATAAAACGTCTAACGACGGTAACCCCAAGTATGGCTGGTAATCCAAAAACAAAAGCAGTTCGCCAATCTACATAGCCTTTGTAGTGTTGTTTAATTCCACCTACTAGGGAGCTTGCTCCTACAATAAATAAAGAATAAGCTGTAGCAATTTTTTCATTTACAGAAAATAAATAAGTGAGAACGGGTACAGCAAGAATAGATCCTCCACCGCCAATTAACCCGAGACTGACTCCGATAATTAATGCGCTAAAATACCCAAATATATCAATTAATGCCATTAGTGTTGTGTGTTATAATGTGATTATTTTTATGCTGTTTCTATTCAAAATAATTTTATTTTGATTTTCTAGTTTCTTCAAAAGTCTAGAAATGAC
>CAJXHW010000138.1 GCA_913054565.1 uncultured Kordia sp.
GAGCGAAGAAAAAAGTAGAGAATATAAAAGGGTTCTATATTCATGCTTTGGTATATGTAATTGTTAATAGTGTAATACTATTATTAATTTATAGTGCGTATGATAACAAATCGGGGTTTATTAATCTTGGAACATTTTCTACAGCAATAGGTTGGGGAATTGGTTTAGGACTTCATGCGTTTGGAGTATTTGGTAGAGATCTTTTTTTTGGTGCTGACTGGGAAGAGAAAAAGATGAAGCAATTTTTAAAAGAAGAAGAAACCAATAGTCATAAATGGGAGTAGTTATGGTAGATTACACACAAGAAGAGCGCTATAAACGCGCTAAAAAGAGGGTAGATAAAATAAAAGGGTTTTATGGACATTTGGCAGGTTATTTTATTGTAAATACATTTATAAGCTGTAATAAGATAATCAGAAACATGAATCACGGCGAGAGTTTTAGTGACGCATTTTTTGATTTCGGAACATTCACATTGTGGTTTTTTTGGGGTATCGGTCTGTTTTTTCATTTCTATGGCGTTTTTGGAAAAAAGTATATTTTTAGCAAAGACTGGGAACAACGCAAAATGAAAGAATTTATTGAGAAAGAGAAAGCTCAAGAAAGTAAATGGCAGAAATAACTTGTAAAGAGTATTATACATGAATGTGATAATTATTGAAGATGAAAAACCTGCAGCACGTAGGTTAAACAGATTGTTAGAAAAACAAAATATTACAGCAAGTGCCATGTTGCATTCTGTTGCAGAGGCTAAAAATTGGTTTTCGGAAAAAAAACATCCCGATTTAATATTTCTTGACATTCAATTGTCTGACGGATTATCATTCGATATTTTTGAAGAAATAGAGATTAAAAGTGCAGTGATCTTTACAACAGCATATGATGAATATGCGCTTGAAGCATTTAAGTTAAATAGTATTGATTATCTTTTAAAACCTATAGATGAACAAGAGTTGTTGGTAGCTATAAATAAATATAAGTTATTCAAACCTCATGAAAATAATGCAGTGGTGTCATTAGATGACGTAAAGAAATTGCTAACCCAAGATACTGTTAAAATATATAAAAATCGGTTTACAATAAAAGTCGGTCAACATTTAGAAATAATACCAGTAAATGATATTGAGTGTTTTTACAGTGAAGATAAAGCAACTTATATACACACTACTGACGGACGTGACTATTTATTAGATTATACCTTAGAGCAATTAGAAGGTCAGCTACAACCAGAGATGTTTTTTAGAATTAGTAGAAAGTTTGTTGTCAATATCAATGCTGTTAAAGATATAGTTGCATATACAAATTCACGACTTAAAATACAGCTACATAAATATAAAGCACAAGAATTAATAGTGAGTAGAGAACGCGTAAAAGAGTTTAAAATTTGGTTAGATTAATAATAGAATTTTAAGTACTACATCAAAAAAGCCTTTCGTTGTATGAAGGGCTTTTTTGATGTAGTATAATTCTTTAAATTTGAGTAGTTTTGTACTATGATAAAAGAGGTTCAGTTAAGAGTATCTATCAAGGAAGAAAAGAAAGAAGGGATTCTTAAAATTAAGGCTGCAAGTTTTTTAGGTATAGACCGAAAAGATATTACTGCAGTTAAAATTTTAAGGAAATCTATAGATGCGCGTAAAGCATTAATAATGTTTAATTACAAGGTTGCTGTTTATATTAAAGAGCAACCACCGGAAACTTCTGATTATACTTTTGATTATAAAGATGTGTCTTCGGCTAAAGAAATTCACATAGTTGGTTTTGGTCCTGCAGGTATGTATGCTGCACTGCGTTGTATTGAATTGGGGTATAAGCCAATTGTTTTGGAACGTGGGAAAAACGTACAAGATAGACGACGCGATTTGAAGGCTATAAATCAAGATCATTTTGTAAATGAAGATTCCAATTATTGCTTTGGTGAAGGTGGTGCTGGGACCTATTCTGATGGAAAATTATACACCAGAAGTTTAAAGCGAGGAGATGTTCGTAGAATATTTGAAAACTTAGTATATCATGGTGCTACAAATCAAATATTAATTGATGCACATCCGCATATCGGAACCAATAAATTGCCAAAAGTTGTCACAAATATTAGAGAAACGATTTTAAAATATGGTGGTGAGGTTCATTTCAACACTAAAGTGATAGATTTTACAGTTGTTGACAATAAGTTAAAAGCACTACAATTAAGTGATCGTTCGGAAATGACTGTGAATGCTGTTATATTGGCTACAGGACACTCTGCAAGGGATATTTATTATTTGCTGAATGATAAAAATATAGCGTTAAAAGAAAAATCTTTTGCCATGGGGGTTCGTGTAGAACATCCGCAGCATATTATTGATTCTATTCAGTACCATTGTACAGATGAACGAAATGAATTATTACCTGCAGCTGCATATAGTTTAGTGCATCAAGTTAAAGGTAGAGGGGTATATTCATTTTGTATGTGCCCTGGAGGTTTTATTGTGCCAGCAGCCACAGCTAATGGAGAGGTTGTTGTTAATGGAATGTCGCCTTCTAAACGAAATAATGAATTTGCTAATTCTGGTATTGTAGTAGAAATTAATATAGAAAAGGATATTCCAAAATACAATCAATTTGGGGTGTTAAAAGGGTTGGAGTTTCAGAAGAGTTTAGAAAAGTTAGCATTTAATGCAGGGGGAAGAAGTCAAGTAGCTCCAGCACAGCGATTAACAGACTTTGTAGAGGGTAAGCTGTCTCCAAACTTGAATAGTACATCATACCAGCCGGGCTTAAAATCGGCTCCGTTACACTCACTATTGCCAAAAATTATTGGTGGGAGGTTACGAAAAGGATTTGAAGCATTTGGTCGTAAAATGAATGGGTTTTACACAGAAGAAGCTAATGTTATTGGTGTGGAGTCGCGCACGTCATCACCTGTAAATATTCCTAGGAATGAAAATTTAGCCCATCCAGAAGTTGAAGGTTTATACCCTTGTGGAGAAGGTGGCGGGTATGCTGGAGGAATTATATCTGCGGCAATGGATGGTGAACGATGCGCCGAAGCAGCTATTGAAAATTTATAATGTTTTATGGGTATTTTAAATACAAATACATCTCCAAATTTAAAAACAGAACGGTTGTTATTACGTCAAGTAACACTTGCTGATGCTAATGAAGTTTTCTTTTTACGCTCAGACAAAGCAGTAGGTAAATATATTGCTAGACCTCCTCAAAAAACTCTAAAAGAAGCTAAAGATTATATTATAGCTCGTCATAAAGATATTGAATCTCATAAAATCTCTTATTGGGCAATAACCTTAAGAAAGGAAGATACATTGGTAGGGACAATTTGTTTATGGAATTTCACAAAAAATCACACAGTTGCGGAGGTTGGCTATGATTTGAATCCTGCGTATCAAAAGCAGGGAATAATGAATGAGGCGTTAGCTAAAGTATTGAATTTTGGGTTTGAAAAACTAGAACTTCATCAAGTTGATGCGTATACTCAAAGAAAGAACAAAGGGTCAATTGCGTTGTTGCAGAGAAATAAATTTAAAAAGCATCCAACACGCATAGATGAAGATTTTCCTGAAAACATCATATTTGAATTGGATCAATTTAGTTTTAATCAACTTTTAAAATGAGTGTAAAGCAGAATATACTTATTATTGGTTTTGTATGGCCCGAGCCAAATTCATCTGCTGCAGGAAGTAGAATGTTACAGTTAATTATTTTTTTTCAGTCTCAAAACTACCAAGTTTATTTTGCAACAACAGCGACAGAAACAGATCATATGGTCAATATAGAGGAGCTGGGGGTTGTTGTGCAGCAGATTACTTTAAATCATGATAGTTTTGATGTTTATGTTAGAAAGATAAATCCGCATATAGTGTTATTTGATCGTTTTATGGTTGAGGAGCAATTCGGATGGCGAGTTGCAGAGCAATGTCCCAATGCTGTTAGGGTGTTGGATACAGAAGATTTACATAGTCTGCGTAAAACTAGGCAAGCAGCTTTAAAAAAAAATATTGATTTTTCACCACAACTTCTATTGTCTTCGGAAATTGCAAAGCGTGAAATTGCAAGTATATATCGTTGTGATTTGTCCTTAATTATTTCTACTTATGAAATGGAATTGCTGCAGGAGGTCTTTAAAATTGAGGCATCATTATTAAGTTATTTGCCATTTAAGCTTAGTGCAATATCTGAAAGAAGTTATAATACATTTCCGTCATTTGAGGAGCGCAATCATTTTATGTGTGTTGGTAATTTTAGGCATGAACCTAATTGGAATATGGTTCAGTATTTAAAACAATCAATTTGGCCATTGATACGACAACAACTGCCTAAAGCAGAATTGCATGTGTATGGCTCATATCCGTCTGAAAAAGTTACACAATTACATAATAAACAAGAGGGGTTTTTAGTAAAAGGTTGGGCTGATGATGTTCATGCGCTTATGCAAAATGCAAGGGTTTGCTTAGCGCCAATCAGATTTGGTGCAGGAATAAAAGGTAAGTTTACTGATGCTATGCAAAATGGATTGCCTAGTGTGACAACAAGTATTGGCGCAGAAGGTATGACTCACAGTATGACTTGGGGCGGTTGTATTGATGATTCTGTGGAAGGGTTGGCTAAAAAGGCAGTTGAGCTATATCAGGATAATAATAAATGGTTAGATGCTCAAAATAATGGAAAACAACTCATTGATAAAATATATAGTTCAGATAAGTTTGAGCGCGCTTTGCTAAAAAAAATAAGAAGTATTAGTAATGATCTAATAGCACACAGGCAATCTAATTTTATAGGAGCAATGTTACATCACCACACATTAAAAAGTACAATGTATTTGTCAAAATGGATTACAGAAAAGGAAAAAAATAACTAAAGAATATTTTAAAAGAGCCTGTTTAAGGCTCTTTTGTTTTTGCATTTTTGTTTTTTTGCAAAAATACTTTCCTTAAAATGGATATGAAGCTTAAATAACGCCTTTTAAGGCACTTTCTTTTATTTATGCTAATGTTAATAACTTGTGTGTTTGTGTTAAAATATGCGCTTCAAAATTACATCTTAATTCTTATATTTGTCTGTCTTCAGAAAAAAGAAGACTTAATATCAACTATAATATGAGCGAAGAAAATAAACAAAATAGTTATGATGCTTCCAGTATCCAGGCCCTAGAAGGGATGGAGCATGTAAGAATGCGTCCTTCAATGTATATTGGGGATGTTGGAGTAAGAGGATTGCATCACTTGGTGTATGAGGTTGTAGATAACTCTATTGATGAAGCAATGGCTGGTCATTGTGATAACATAGATGTTTGGATTAATGAAGATAATTCCATTTCAGTTCTTGATAATGGTCGTGGTATTCCTGTAGGAATTCATAAAAAAGAAGGAGTGTCTGCCTTAGAGGTTGTAATGACTAAAATTGGAGCAGGAGGGAAATTTGATAAAGATTCTTATAAAGTGTCTGGAGGACTTCACGGAGTAGGTGTGTCTTGTGTAAATGCATTATCAAATCACCTTAGAGCTACGGTTTATAAAGAA
>CAJXHW010000139.1 GCA_913054565.1 uncultured Kordia sp.
ATTTATTTTAGATACTGGTAATAGCACCTATAAGTTTTAAAATTAAATTATTCTCATAACTAAATTCATTACAGTGGTACACTTAATTTGGTCATATGTAGTTTACATTATGTACCTGTGTCACATAGAACAAGTGCTATTCCAAGTCCATTTAATATAAAACTTAAAACATGTGTAAACTAACTAATAACATAAAGTTTTGTACCTGTATAGATGACAATATAGCTATTGAAGAGCTTAATCATTATTGGGTTTTAAATAGATATAACAAATACAAAAATTTTGATGCTATAGGAGAAGTAAGACTTCCATTCGATAAGGCTGAGTCTAACTATATAGAAAACGGAATTAAAATTCTCAATGCCCTTTCAATAAAAGAAAGTTTTGATAAGCAAATTAGTTTTAAGGAAAAAGACAGACTACAAATTGTATTAAACAATAATAGTGAAAATAGTGATGAGGTTATGAATTTGAATATTCATCTGGATCATGGCTTAAAATTGATGATGAAGATCCGTTTTACCTTTTAAATCATTTTGATGAAATTGATACAGGAGAAATTAAAGAACTATAGAGTATATAAAATCAATACTTTAACTTTTCAACGTAATGTTATATTTATTCATTAAAAAATCATCAATTTTATCTTGTTCTGTAAAATTAAATAACATTTCTCTCTCATCTATTGATAAATCACATATACCAAAACTTTTTATGTAATTTTTAGCTACAGAAAAATAATTTCCTGCATATGGTTTACTTGTATTTTCTAATGCTTCCCTAATTTGTTTTTCTTCCATCATTACATTGTGTTAATTCTAGTATTCAATTCAGTAATTCTTTCCATCAGTTTGTCAAAGTTAATTGTAGAACCATAAAACATACTTTCTTGCATGGTTTTATAATCTTTCTCCCAATCTTTATTTGTTTCTTCTGGAGGTAGAATGTTAATTAATTGAGGGCTATGGTTTGCGTAGTCAATTCCTCTTATGGCATTAAAGTTCTTTCTGTGTGCTACAATGGTATTGTATAATTCAATATCTTTCAAAGCTTCTGTGCCGTGAATTGTATCCATTAGTTTTTCTAAATCATACAAATGACGACTCATTCGTTCTACTCTTATAAACTTAGTGTCCTTTTGGAATTCCTCATGCAATAGAAATATTTTCTCAAGAAAAGTTCGCTTAGGTGAAACAACAGGTATTGTTAGCTCTGTTTCAGTAAAGGGAAGTTCTGTAAATTCCTCAGAAACCATGGAAATAATGGCTTTGTTTTCGACAGGTTCCATCAAAGAACGTGCACCAACCTCTATCAATACTCTTGGTCTTAAATAGTCAGATGGTTCTGTTAAAGAGTTATATCTTAATTCTATAACTAAAGGATCAGTGTCTGTGTCTTTTGTTTCTTGAACTACTAATTCATAATCGGTAATCCCTAGTTTAATTAAAGCCTCATTGATGTCATTATAGAAGTCACTGCCAATAAAGGAACAAGATGCTTTGCGTAATTTTTTAACTTGAGTTTTACTCAATTGCCCTTCAAAACCTAAATGTTTTCTGTCAATTACCAAGTCGATATCTTCTGAAAAACGTTCAATTAAATGCCATGCTTTACTTAAAGATGTTCCTCCTTTAAAAACAATATGTTTTGAATAAGACAATGAAAAAATAATATTCAATGCTAAAGTTACCCACCAATCTTTTTCAACAGCAGAAGATGGAAGTCCAGTTCTCTCACTGACTTGATTGAATACGTTCAGTTTATCTTTTTCGCTAAGATTTATAAATGCTATCATGTTTAATTATTCTTCATAATTTTTGATATCCAAACAGGAGCTAGTTTAGCATCATGTTCTATTATTTCTTGTTTTTCTTTTTCAAGATGAATTTTAATTTTTTCTAATTGTTCTGCTGTTACATTATCTTTTCCAATTTCTTTAAGTGCTTGAATTATTAAACTTGTAATTTCTCCTTTTACAGCTAAGTTTTTTGGAGATGTACGCTTGAATTTTATTGTTCTTTTACCAACTACTATACTTCTTGGAGCTCCGTCAGTTAAGAAGACTACATTCATTGGAATTTGAGTTGATAATCCTAATTTATTAAGAGCTGTTGTTCCAGTTGGGATAATTCGTGCTTTATCTCGTTCTGCAATTGCAACTGCAATTTCTTCTATTGTCGGATGTAAAATTCCTAAAAGTTTGTCTTGTTTTGGGTATAAATAAATACCATGAGCCAATCTTATTAAGAACCTTTTCTTTTCAAGTCTTAATAATGATTTTTTCACAACTTCAACATTTCCCATATCATCAAAGTTAGATGGGAATAGAATACTCCCTCTCTTCATTGATTCTATTTCATTTTCAATTCTAGCTTGAACTGACTTTGTCATTGCTCGTTTATTTATGTCCCAAATTTAGTAAATATTTGGGACAATTATGTGATTTGTATTGAATATTATTGCGGTGTAGTTAGTAAATAAAAACTGAATAGCTCCCTCTGTTTTTTGCAACGTACTTATTCATAGCTAAACCGTTATCCTCAAACTTTAAAAAATGCATTTCAATTAAACTAGTGCATCCTTACAGTAAATTATGACATGCAAATGTTAGAATATAAAAAAGCACTTTTTGTAATGGGTAAATGATAAAATAGATGAATTATTATTTTGAGAAAACTTTTGCAACACCATTGCATTAAAAAATATTATATATTTGTTTAATGAAATTTTTAGCCTTCATACTGTCTATTTATATTTTCGCACTTAATTTAACACCGTGCGAAGATGGTATTGTGTCTGATGGTGAGGTGAAAACAGAAATTTCACACTCAACAGATGACCATCAGCATCAAGGTTCAGATTTATGTTCACCTTTTTGCATTTGTCAATGCTGCCATATCAATGCCACACATCATCAATTTGTTTATACTAACATTGATTTTAGGTATATTTCTACACAAGATTTTTTCTATCATAAGAGTTTAGAAAAAGAAATCACAACTTCCATATTACAGCCACCTCGGGCATAATTCAGTTTTTTAGAGGATAACTATATCCAATTTTGAGCCTTTAAGGTTCTTTTCATTTCGAATGATTCTAATGATTACAATAGAATTATATCGAAAAGTTTAACTGAATTAACACATTTTCTATGATTAATAAAATCATTGATTTTTCAATCAATAACAAATTCATTATTGGTTTGCTAACGCTTACCATAATTGGAGCAGGTATTTGGAGTATGACCAAAGTGCCAATCGATGCTGTTCCAGACATTACCAATAACCAAGTACAGGTTATTACACAAGCACCTAATTTAGGTACAGAAGATATTGAACAATTTGTAACCTACCCTGTGGAAGTTGCAATGAGCAACCTGCCTGATGTAAAGGAAATTAGGTCAATCTCTCGTTTTGGCTTATCGGTTGTTACCATCGTATTCGACGATGATATGGGAACATATCTACCTCGTCAATTAGTAGCCGAAAAACTAAACGAAGTCAAAGAACAAATTCCAGCTGGTTTTGGAGAACCTACTATGGGACCTATTTCCACAGGATTAGGGGAAATTTATCAATACACCTTAAAAGTAGCACCAGAGTATAAAGACAAATACGACATTGCAGATTTACGCTCAATGCAGGATTGGATTGTACAACGTCAAATGGCAATGGTAGAAGGTGTGGTTGAGGTTAACGCTATAGGCGGTAAAATTAAACAATACGAAGTCGCGGTTGACCCAAACGATTTAAACGCAATTGGATTGACCATTACAGATGTCTTTAATGCACTTGAAGCCAATAATCAAAATACAGGTGGTGCATATATTGAAAAGAACCATCAGGCTAATTTTATTCGTGGAGAAGGCTTGGTACGGAGTTTAGAAGACATTAAAAAAATTACGGTAAAAACCGTTAATAATATTCCTGTAACTATTAATGATATTGCAACTGTGCAATTCGGTTCTGCCATACGTTACGGTGCATTAACCCAAGATGGTGAAGGTGAAGTTGTAGGTGGATTGGTGATGATGCTAAAAGGTGCAAATTCCAATGATGTTATTGCCAATGTAAAAGAGCGAATGGCTCAAATTGAAAAGTCATTACCAGAAGGCGTAATTATTGAACCATTATTAGACCGAAGTAAATTAATTGGCGAAACAACTTCTACTGTAACCACAAATCTTATTGAAGGTGCATTGATAGTTATTTTTGTGCTTATCTTCTTATTGGGTAATTGGCGAGGTGGTTTAATCGTTGCTTCAACAATACCATTATCCTTATTATTCGCTTTTATTTTAATGAACGTGTTCGATGTTTGGGTAAACTTAATGAGTTTGGGAGCAATAGATTTCGGTATTATAGTTGATGGCGCTGTAATTATTGTAGAAAGTACAGTATTTCTCATTGCATCACAAGTACTAAAAAAGAAACAGCTTACATCCAAAGAGCGAGATAAAGTGGCGTCTAATGCTTCAAAAAAGATGATGAACGCTGCGTTTTTCGGTCAGTTGATTATCCTTATCGTTTTTCTACCCATTTTAGCCTTACAAGGTATTGAAGGAAAGATGTTTAAACCAATGGCATTGACCTTTATTTTTGCTATGATTGGTGCAATGGTACTGTGTTTAACCTATGTGCCAATGATGTCTGCTTTAGTGTTAAGAGCACCAAAAAATGATAAAAAATCTTATGGAGATAGATTTGTACATTGGGTTGAAGACAAATATCAACCTTTATTGGTTAGAGCCTTGCGAAAAGGTAAATGGGTAATTGGTATTGCAGTTGTGTTGTTTGGGATAACCGTTTTTATGTTTTCAAGAATGGGTGGTGAATTTATCCCGCAACTCGATGAAGGTGATATTGCATTTCACGCTATTTTAAAACCAGGTAGTTCCCTTACTGAAACCATTGAAACTACCACTAAAATAGAACAAATAGTAAAAGCAAAATTTCCAGAAGTAGAAAAAATTGTTAGTCGTATTGGTGTTGCCGAAGTGCCTACAGACCCAATGCCGATGGATTTTGCGGATATTTTTGTAATCCTAAAACCTAAAAGCGAATGGACAACAGTGTCTTCAAAAGATGAACTCATTGAAGAAATAAAAGAGGCAGTCGAAATTATTCCTGGCGTTAATTATGAGTTTACCCAACCTATTGAAATGCGTTTTAACGAGTTGCTTGAAGGTATTAGAGAAGATATTGCTGTTAAACTTTATGGCGAAGATATAAACATCCTCGCTCAAAAAGCAGAGGAAATATCAAAAATTATTGCAGATACTGAAGGTATAGGTGATATGCGAGCAGAAGCTACGAAAGGATTGCCACAAATGACCATTACTTACAATAGAAATAAATTGGCACAATACGGACTTCAAATAAACACGTTAAATCAAATTGTGCAATCAGCTTTTGCAGGAGGAGTAGCAGGTACTATATTTGAAGGAGAAAAGCGATTTGATTTGGTGGTTAGGTTAAGTTCTCATAATCGTAAAGACATAACAGATG
>CAJXHW010000140.1 GCA_913054565.1 uncultured Kordia sp.
TATATAATAGTTCTTTAAAATAGCGTAAAATTACTACCCGCATTAGTTATTATTTTTTGATAAACTCAACAAGTTTCAATTAAAAAAAGTGAGTCTTTGTTGTAAAAGCAAGCTGCCTTTGAGCAGATCCTTGACCAACTTGTTAGCTTTAATCCTGTTAATAGGAGTTTATACAAAACTCATACTGATGTGGGTTTTTTTATATAAATAAATGATAGATATGGATGAAATAATTATACCAGCATTAATTGGTATTGTGATTGGGGTAGCAGTAGGTTTTGTGATAGCAAAAATACTTGCTAAAAATAGTGCTTCTAGCGTAATTGCTTCTGCAGAAAAAGAAGCTCAGTTAGTTATAAAAGAGGCTAAAAAAGAAGGGGAGTCTCTTAAAAAAGATAAATTACTTCAAGCAAAAGAACGCTTTATTGAGTTAAAGTCTGAGCATGAAAAAGTGATTTTAACTAAAGACAAAAAAATAGCAGATATTGAAAAAAGGGTTCGCGATAAAGAATCTCAAATTTCTAACGAGTTATCAAAAGCTAAAAAATCTAATAAAGAAGTTGAAGAAAAGAAGAAAGATTACGATTATAGAATTGACTTTCTAGAGAAAAAGAATGAAGAGATTGAACGTTTGCATAAAAAGCAAGTTGAACAATTAGAAGTTATTTCTGGGTTATCTGCAGAAGAAGCTAAAGAAGAATTGATAGTTTCTTTAAAAGAAGAGGCTAAAACTGATGCAATGTCTTTTGTGCAGGATAGTATAGAAGAAGCAAAAATGACAGCTCAGCAAGAAGCTAAGAAAATCATTATTAATACAATTCAGCGTATTGGAACGGAAGAAGCAGTTGAAAACTGTGTGTCAGTATTCAACTTAGAATCTGATGATGTTAAAGGTAGAATTATTGGTAGAGAAGGACGTAATATTAGAGCAATAGAAGCAGCAACAGGTGTTGAAATTATTGTAGATGATACGCCAGATGCTATTATTCTATCTTGTTTTGATTCTGTAAGGCGAGAAATAGCACGTTTGTCATTACATAAATTAGTTACTGACGGACGAATTCACCCAGCAAGAATTGAAGAAGTTGTTAAGAAAACTCAAAAGCAAATTGAGTCAGAAATTGTAGAGGTAGGTAAGCGTACGGTTATTGATTTAGGGATTCATGGTTTACACCCAGAATTGATAAAAATGGTTGGACGAATGAAGTACCGTTCGTCATATGGTCAAAACTTATTACAGCACTCAAGAGAAGTTGCTAAATTATGTGGTGTTATGGCATCTGAATTAGGGTTAAATCCTAAACTGGCTAAAAGAGCAGGGTTACTACATGATATTGGTAAAGTTCCGGAAGAAGAAACAGAATTACCTCATGCCATTTTAGGAATGCAATGGGCTGAAAAGCATGGTGAAAAACCGGATGTTTGTAATGCAATTGGAGCACACCATGACGAAGTAGAAATGAAATCATTATTCGCGCCTATAGTTCAGGTTTGTGATGCTATATCTGGTGCAAGACCAGGTGCAAGACGTCAAGTATTAGATTCATACATCCAGCGTTTGAAAGACTTAGAAGAAATTGCATTTGCATTTACTGGAGTTAAAAAAGCATATGCTATTCAAGCGGGTAGAGAGTTACGTGTAATTGTTGAAAGTGAAAAAGTATCTGATGAAAAAGCAGCTAACTTATCATTTGAAATTTCACAAAAAATTCAAACAGACATGACTTATCCTGGTCAAGTAAAAGTGACAGTTATTAGAGAAACAAGAGCTGTTAACATTGCTAAATAGTAAGTTAATATTATTACAAAAAAAAGCCACTCAATTGAGTGGCTTTTTTTTATGTAAGGTTGTTGTTAAAAAGAACCTGAATATTCTTCATCTTCTTCAAAATCAATTTCTTCTTCTGCTTCATAACCAAACAGACTTTGCTTTTTAATTATTTCAGATATTCCGTCTGGCAACATACTTTCCCAGCCTTTTTCATTGTTTTCAATCATTTTTAAAACCTTACGAGAGTAAATGTCTAATATACTTAAATCGGCATTTTTAATATCGATCATTTTACCATTGTATTTGAAAAATTTATATAAATCTTTCATTCTAGGGTGAACCTTAATGTTATCAATATTCATTAATTCGCCATCCTCACCCGTAAATGGATAAACATAAACTCTAATATCACTTGTAGCTAATTTACCGAATGCTTCCAGTATACCGCCTGGTAAATCTCTGTAATACTTCTCGTCAAATAATTCTATAAGATTTAAAGCTCCCATGGCTAAGCCAAGACGCTTTTTAGTAAATTTATTGAAATATTGTGCAACCTTATAGTACTCTTGAAAATTAGAGATCATTACAGTGTGCCCTAATGAACATAATAACTCTGCCCTATCCAAGAAATCTCTTTCATTAATTTCACTTAAACCTTCTTTTAGGTTTGATAACGTAATTTCAAAAATTACTTCAGTTTTGTTTTTATCAACCTTGTTGTCGTTGATAAACATGTCATATGATTTTTTAAACATATCCATATTTACCTTTGTAACAGGTCTAAAACTACCTCTTAAAGCAAGGATATTTTTTTTGTAAAGAATTTTACCTGCTAATAAGTTTTTACCATCTGGGCTAAACATTACGGCATCTGTCATGCCATGCTTAACAAGTTGTAAACTCATTAAACGGTTATCAACATTTCTGAATAAGGGTCCAGAAAAGTTAATAGTGTCAATTTCTATTTGATCTTTATCTAAATGATCATATAAGTACGTTAATAATTTTTTAGGATTGTTGTGCTTGTAATAGGCACCATATATTAAGTTAGTACCTAAAGCTCCTAAAGTATTTTGTTGTAATCTTGCATCGTTTTCTTTGAAACGTACGTGTAAAATGATATCACTAAACTCATCCGTTGCATTAACTTGAAAGCGTAGCCCAATCCAACCATGACCTTTATATTTTTTAGCAAAATCAATTGTTGCAACTGTGTTGGCATAACTAAAAAACAATTTATTAGGGTGTTTATCTCTTGAGATACGTTCTTCTAATAAATTCATTTCATGATCTAGCATTTTTTTTAAACGCGCTTCAGTAACATAGCGTTTATCATCTTCAATACCATAAATAGCATCACTAAAGTCCTTATCATAAGCTGACATAGCTTTTGCTATAGTTCCAGATCCTCCACCTGCACGAAAGAAATTTCTTACTGTTTCTTGTCCAGCACCAATTTCAGCAAAAGTTCCGTAAATGTGTTCATTTAAATTAATACGAAGCGCCTTGTTTTTAAGTGAAGGAGCAGCTTCAAAAGCTTTATCGCCTTTTAGTTTAATGGTCATATTTAATTGAGGTTAATTCTCTTAGTTATACAAAAATAGTAAATAACTAGGCTTAAAGATAAAAATAGTATTGAATTTTGTGGTTTTTTATAAGAAATTTAATTTGTTAGGAAATTCATAATTTTTTGGTTAGTTTGTAGGGCGTATAATAACACTTGGTTTAATAAATTAATTCATGAAAATTACATTTTTAGGTACTGGTACATCACAAGGTATACCTGTTATAGGTAGTCATCACCCGGTTTGTTTAAGTACAGATAAAAAAGATAAACGCTTGCGCTCTTCAATACTTGTTGAAATAGCTGAAACTGTTTTAGTAATTGATTGTGGTCCGGATTTTAGAGCTCAGATGTTACGTGAAAATCCAAGCCATTTAGATGCTATACTTTTCACCCATGAACATTCAGATCATACGGCAGGTTTAGATGATATTAGACCCTTTTATTTTAAACAAGAAGGTGATTTTCAACTCTATGGTCATCAACGTGTGTTTGAGTCGTTAAAGCAACGCTATGGCTATATATTTGAAACAGAAAATAAATACCCCGGAGCTCCAACTGTGGCTTTAAATAGTATAGAAAACAACAAACAATTTACAATAGGGGCAGCAACAATTACGCCAATAAATGTGTGTCATGGTGGTTTGCAAGTTTTTGGATTTCGTATTAAAGATTTTGTGTACTTAACAGATGTAAAAACCATTACTGACGCAGAAATAGTCAAGCTAAAAAATACAAAAGTATTAGTTGTAAATGCTTTAAGAATACGTGAGCATCACTCACATTTTACATTATCTGAAGCTTTAGCCTTAATAGAAAAAGTACAACCAGAAAGCGCCTATTTAACACATATTAGCCATGAGTTAGGTTTTTATGAAGAAGTTCAGAAAACTCTTCCAAAAAATGTATTTTTGGCTTATGATACTTTAACCTTAAATCTTTAAATAAAATCATCCTATGAAAAAGCAATTGTTTTTATATCTATTTCTTTTAACAGCATTATTATTACTATTTGTTTTTGTGAACACAAAAAAAGAAATAAAATCTTATGAAGATAAAATAACGAAACTTAAAACCTTTAAAACAGAACAAGATAATAAGTATCAAGATACAATTGCAAATTTAAGGATAGAAGCAATGGAGCTAGGGAGGTTTACTTTAGAAGAAGATGCCTATGCTATAGAACATTTGTATAAAGAGGGAATTGATTATAAAGAATTGATTCCGCATATTGAAGACCAGTTGATTAGTTTGAATATTGAAGAAGGCGGAAACCCATTAGTGCCATTTGCACCCATGTTTGGTGATAAGATGATGATTAACAGTATGAAAATGTTAAACCATAAATGGATTATAGCCGATTTTAGTGATGGTAAATACTGGGGACAAGTGCTTATTGCCTGTACTTATAATGAGGATAAAACTATAAGTTTTAATACTAAAGACTCATTTCTATACCCGATAGATGTTATTGAGTAATGACGTAAATTGTTGATAGACAATAATGTCGTAAAAATGACACATAATTACCGTTATCAAAATAACAGATTCTGATTTAATTTTACGCAAAATTAATTATTGTCATGAAGAATATAGGAAAAAAAATTAAAGAGCTTAGGATAAAAAAAGGACTTTCTCAAGAGGAGTTAGCAGAAAATGCAACTGTAAACTTAAGAACTATTCAACGAATAGAAAATGATGAAAACAACCCTAGCGGAAAAACTTTACGCTTAATTTGTAAAGCCTTAAATGTAAATGTAGAAAGTATTTTTGATTATGGAAAGTATGACGATAAAACTTACCTGACATTGTTTCATCTATCTGTTATTGTGTTTGTAGTGTTTCCTATAGGAAATATTATTTTACCATTAATTTTATGGCTCACTAAAAAGGATAAAATTTCTGGGTTAAATGAAATAGGAGCAAATTTGATTAATTTTCAGGTACTTTGGACGATACTTTTTTATGCATTTATGATTTTTGGCGTGTTAGGTAAATTAATGCATAATAACTTTAAGCTATTTATATATTCAATAGTAATATTATACTTAATAAATATTGTTTTCCCAATTGTATTTGCAATAAAGACAAACAAAGGTGTTTTTAAGCCATTATATATAAACTTTAAATATTTACGAATAATTCGTTATTGAAT
>CAJXHW010000141.1 GCA_913054565.1 uncultured Kordia sp.
AATTAATAATTCAACTACACTTAAAAACCGATGAAATGCAAAAAACAACTTTTAAGTTTATTTTTTTGATGTAAAAATGTATTTTTTTGTTGTGAGTGTATTATTTCACATTGGGGTGAAGTATTCTGTTTTTAATCGTTTTGCTGTGTAGTGGTCAAATAGATTTTTGCTATTTTTACACTCAACAATTAATATAAGTAGTTAATTTCTACGTCACATCTTATGAATGAAAATTTAGATCCAACAAACGAAAACTACAATCCTGCAGAATTAGATATTGATAGAGCTTTAAGGCCACTTTCTTTTGATGATTTTGCTGGTCAAGATCAAGTGTTGGAAAACCTAAAAATTTTTGTTCAAGCTGCAAATTTAAGAGGCGAGGCTTTAGATCATGCCTTGTTTCATGGTCCTCCCGGACTTGGTAAAACAACGCTAGCACATATTTTAGCTGGTGAATTAGGGGTTGGTATTAAAGTAACCTCTGGCCCTGTCCTTGATAAACCAGGTGATTTAGCAGGATTGCTAACCAATCTTGAAGAACGTGATGTGTTATTTATAGATGAGATTCATCGGTTAAGTCCAATTGTAGAAGAGTATTTGTATTCTGCTATGGAGGATTATAAAATAGATATCATGATTGAATCAGGTCCTAATGCTAGATCTGTTCAAATAAACTTAAATCCGTTTACTTTAATAGGGGCCACCACCCGTTCAGGATTGTTAACAGCACCTATGAGAGCGCGTTTTGGAATTCAATCCCGTTTACAATATTATAGAACAGAATTACTATCAACAATAGTTGAGCGTAGTGCACACATTTTAAATGTACCTATTGATTTAGAAGCAGCCATTGAAATTGCGGGTAGAAGTAGAGGAACACCACGTATTGCAAATTCATTATTACGTCGTGTACGTGATTTTGCACAGATAAAAGGAACAGGGAGTATAGATATAGTTATAGCACGATTTGCTCTAAAAGCTTTAAATGTTGATGCACATGGGTTAGATGAAATGGATAATAAAATATTATCAACGCTAATTGATAAGTTTAAAGGTGGTCCGGTTGGTATTACAACCCTAGCAACAGCAGTTTCGGAAAATGGTGAAACTATAGAAGAGGTTTATGAGCCATTTTTAATTCAGCAAGGTTTTATCATTAGAACACCACGAGGTAGAGAGGTAACTGAGTTGGCATATAAACATTTAGGGAAAATAAAAGAAAATATTCAAGGTGGTTTGTTTTAAGTAATGAGTTTAAAAACATCATACACGCAAATAATTAAAGCCGAAGCTATGCGCCTCGGCTTTTTGTCTTGTGGTATTTCTGAAGCTGCTTTTTTAGAAGAGGAGGCACCGCGTTTGGAAGCTTGGTTAAAAAATAGCCATCATGGAAAAATGGGATATATGGAAAATCATTTTGACAAACGATTAGATCCTCGTTTGTTGGTTGATGGAGCCAAATCGGTTATTTCCTTAAGTTATAATTATTATCCCGAAGTGCATCAAAATACAGAGACTTACAAAATAGCAAAATATGCCTATGGGGAAGATTACCATAAAGTCATTAAATCTAAATTAAAAGAATTATCAACATTCATTCAAGAAAAAATAGGGGTAGTTCATGGTAGAGCATTTGTAGATTCTGCGCCAGTTATGGAAAGGGCCTGGGCAAAAAAATCTGGTTTAGGCTGGGTAGGTAAACATTCTTTAATATTACAAAAGCAACAAGGATCGTTTTTTTTTCTTGCAGAACTAATCCTTGATGTTGAATTAGAATATGATACCCCTGTAACAGACCATTGCGGAACGTGTACCAAATGTATAGACGCTTGCCCCACAAAAGCCATACTTCCAAATAATACTGTAGATGGGAGTAAGTGTATTTCGTACTTTACTATTGAACTCAAAGACGCAATACCTAGTAGTCATAAAGGTCAGTTTGAAGATTGGATGTTTGGATGTGATATTTGTCAAGATGTGTGTCCTTGGAATCGCTTTTCAAAACCACATAATGATTTGCTGTTTGAACCAAAATCGGAGTTATTGAATATGACTAAAAAGGAATGGGAAGAGATCACAGAAGACGTATTTGATAAATTTTTTCATAAGTCAGCAGTAAAGCGTACAAAGTTTTCGGGTTTACAGCGTAACATCACATTTTTAAAAGACTAAAATTAGCGCGCATAAACCTTTCATAATTGAAACATACTTTTAACTTTGTATAATTATACAAGTATATTATATGAGTAAGAAACGAATGAGGCATGAAGCATTAATTTACCATGCAAAACCTACACCAGGAAAAATTAAAGTTGTACCAACCAAGAAGTATGCTACTCAGCGAGATTTAGCGTTGGCATATTCACCAGGTGTTGCAGAGCCTTGTTTAGAAATAGAAAAAAACCCTGAAGAAGCTTACCGTTACACGGCTAAAGGAAATTTAGTAGCTGTAATTACAAACGGTACAGCAGTTTTAGGTTTGGGAGATATTGGTCCTTTAGCGTCAAAACCTGTGATGGAAGGAAAAGGATTACTTTTTAAAATATTTGCAGATATTGATGTGTTTGATATTGAGGTAGACACTAAAGATATTGATACGTTTGTGCAAACGGTAAAAAATATAGCGCCAACTTTTGGAGGTATTAATTTAGAAGACATCAAAGCTCCAGAGGCTTTTGAAATAGAACGACGCTTAATAGAGGAGCTGGATATACCTGTAATGCATGATGATCAGCATGGAACTGCAATAATTTCTTCAGCAGCATTGTTGAATGCATTAGAAATTGCTGAAAAAGAGATATCAAACGTAAGAATAGTAATTTCAGGAGCTGGTTCTGCAGCAATTTCTTGCGCTAATTTATATGTGAGATTAGGTGCCAAATATGAAAACATCATCATGTTTGATGTTGATGGGGTATTACATAAAGGCAGAACAGATTTATCAAATTTACAGAAGAAGTTTACTTTTGGAAAAGTAGGAACAACATTAGCGGACGCAATGGACAATGCCGATGTTTTTTTAGGACTTTCTGTAGGGAATGTGTTGTCTTCAGAAATGTTGTTAACTATGGCATCAAACCCAATTGTGTTTGCGATGGCTAACCCAACACCAGAAATTGATTACAATTTAGCAATAGATACTCGTGATGACATCATCATGGCAACTGGTCGTTCAGATCATCCTAATCAAGTAAATAATGTATTAGGGTTTCCGTTTATTTTTAGAGGAGCATTAGATGTTCGTGCTACAAAAATTAATGAAGAAATGAAATTGGCAGCCGTTCATGCAATTGCTGAATTGGCGAAAACACCAGTGCCAGAGCAAGTAAATATTGCTTACGGTGAAACAAAATTAGTTTTTGGGAAAGATTACATTATTCCAAAACCATTTGATCCAAGATTAATTGCAATTATTCCACCAGCAATTGCGAAAGCAGCGATGGACTCTGGTGTAGCTACAGAACCAATTGAAGATTGGGCAAAATATGAAGAGGAATTGTTGCAGCGTTTAGGTTCAGATAACAAATTGGTTCGTTTAATACATAGAAGAGCAAAATCAAATCCTAAACGTATTATTTTTGCAGAAGCAGATCATTTAGATGTTCTTAAAGCAGCGCAAATTGTACATGAAGAAGGAATAGGAATACCAATTCTATTAGGGAATAGAGAGGTTATTCTTGAGCTAAAGGGAGAAATAGGTTTTGATGATGATGTTGTAATTATAGATCCTAAAATTGATTCGGAAAGAGAAAGTAGAGCGCGTTACGCTCAGAAATATTGGGAAAAGTCTCAGCGAAAAGGGAAAACATATTTAGAGGCTAAAAAATGGATGCGAGAACGCAATTATTTTGCAGCGATGATGGTTAATGAAGGAGATGCCGATGCTTTAATTACAGGGTATTCAAGAAGTTATCCTACGGTGTTAAAGCCAATGTTAGAGTTAATAGGTATGGCAAAAGGGGTGTCACGTGTAGCTGCTACCAATTTAATGATGACAGAGCGTGGTCCAATGTTTTTGTCGGATACCTCAATAAATATTAACCCAACTGCAAGAGAATTGGCGGTAATTGCAAAAATGACATCAAGAACTGTAAAATTGTTTGGTATGGAGCCAATCATGGCTATGATGTCATATTCAAACTTCGGGTCTTCTAATCATGAAAGTGCTGATAAAGTTGCAGATGCAGTAGCATATTTGCATAAATACTATCCGGATATCATTGTTGACGGAGAGGTTCAAACTGATTTTGCGCTAAACTCAGAAATGTTAAGTGAGAAGTTTCCGTTTTCAAAACTTGCAGGTAAAAAAGTAAATACATTGGTGTTTCCAAATTTAGATTCAGCTAATATTTCTTATAAAATGTTAAAGGAGTTGAATAAAGCAGAATCTATAGGGCCTATTTTAATGGGAATGAACAAAGCTGTTCATGTACTGCAATTAGGAGCAAAAGTAGAAGAAATGGTAAACATGGCAGCCGTGGCAGTTGTTGATGCTCAACAAAAAGAAAGCATGGCAGTTTAAGCCATTATTCATACTTGTTTAAAAAAGTGTATTTTTGAAGTAAAACCAAGTTGTAAAATGATTACTCAAGTTCAAGGAAAGTTAATAGAGAAGAACCCTACCAATGTTGTTGTTGACTGTGGGGGTGTAGGTTATGAAATAAACATTTCTATGCATACGTTTTCGTTGTTGCCTGAGCAAGATTTTTTAAAATTATACACGCATCTTCAAGTAAAAGAAGATGCACATACACTTTTTGGTTTTATTGAAAAATCTGAACGTGAAATTTTCAGACTACTTATTTCAGTTTCAGGTATTGGTACTAATACTGCAAGAGTCATGCTGTCATCATTGTCACCAAAACAAATTCAACAAGCAATTGCTGTTGCAGATGTGGCAACTATACAGTCAATAAAAGGTATTGGGGCTAAAACTGCGCAACGCGTTATTTTAGATTTAAAAGATAAGGTATTAAAAATTTATGGGATTGATGAAATTTCTGATGCTGTAAACAATACAAATAAAGAAGAAGCGTTATCTGCTTTAGAGGTTTTAGGTTACGCTAGAAAACAAGCCGAAAAAGTTTGTAATAAAATAGTGAGTACAACCCCTGATGCAAATGTTGAAACGATCATAAAAATGGCGTTAAAAAGTTTGTAATAATGATTAAGGTAAAAAAATAATGGGCATTTTAGCGCAAAGAATTTTCATACTATTACTACTAGTTTCAACAGCAGTATTTGCTCAAGATCCTGTAGTGCAAGATTCAATTCAACCACAATCTGGTTATAATTTGGGACAGCTTAATGTGCCAAACCCAGTAAGTATTACATCTAAATATACTTACGATCCGTTTACGAATAGGTATATTTATACAGAGTCTATAGGTGATTTTAATATTGATTATCCGGTTATTTTAACTCCTAAAGAGTATGAAAAATTGGTTTTACAAGAGCACATGCAAGCGTACTATAAA
>CAJXHW010000142.1 GCA_913054565.1 uncultured Kordia sp.
CTATACCCCAAAACAACCATGTAGAATATGTTCCAAAATGTGTAACTGCTTCAGAAAATCCATAATTATCTTCATTAGTTAATCCGTAGACTATTACACCACTTATAAATATGTTTACGATAATATAAACTGCAAGGTGAGAATAAAACCCTTTAATGTCTTTCACTCTTTTCTTTGCTTTTACATACTGTTGTTCCTTCATGTAATTATCTGTCATCATAATTTTATTAAAAATTTTCGTTATTCATAATTTCTCTAATCTTCTTTTCTTCCCAATCTCTCCCTAATTTAATCTTCTCAACTCCAAAAACTCCAAACCAATGGAAAGCAAGTGCAATTCCCCAACTTATTACTGAATACCAAAACCAATGAAAATGAGGCACATAGGTAAGGTTAATATAAATAATAAATGGAATCAATAAGACATAGGTTACTAAGTGAACATAAAAACCTTTTATTTCTTTTATCTTTTTTTGAGCTTTGATGTATCGTTGCTCTTTTGTGTAATGTACTTCCATTTTTATTGAAACTTAGCTTGATTATCTTCGTTCATTAACTCTTTAATTTTCTTCTCTTCCCAATCTTTTCCAAGACCAAATTTTGCAAAGCCAAATACCCCCAACCAATGAAAGAATAATCCAAAAGACATTCCGAAAATTGGGAACCAAAACCAATGAAAATCAGGCACAAACCTTAGATTGATGAAAATTAAAAAAGGAATTACTAAAATAGTTACGAATAAATGAACATAAAATCCTTTTATGTCTTTTATTTTTTTCTGAGCTTTTATATATCGTTGTTCTTTTGTGTAGTCTGCTTCCATTTCTTTAAAATTTAGCTTGGTTGCTTTTATTCATTAATACTTTAATCTTTTTCTCTTCCCAGTCTTTTCCAAATCCTAATTTTGAAAATCCGAATACACCTAACCAGATAAAGAAAAGGGGAAGAAGCAACCCTCCAATTGCATACCAGAAGAAATGAAATCCAGGAACAAATTCTAAATTAACAAAAATGATTAAAGGAATACAAAATAGGCATACTATTAAAAAAACATAAAAACCCTTTACTTCTTTGATTCTTCTTTTACTCTCTATATAAAACTGTTCTTGGATATAATTAGATTCACTATAATTTGAACTGTTTCCTTCATTCATAAGTTCATTAAGCTTCTTTTGTTTCCAATCTTTTCTATAACTAAGTTTTGAAAAACCAAAGACTCCTAGCCAATGGATAAATAGCCCTAAGATCCAAGCTGCTATAGCAAACCAAAACCAGTGAAACTTTGGGACTAATTCTAAATTAATAAAAACTAAGAAAGGCAAAATAAATAAGGTCGCTATCAAATGAGTATAAAAACCTAAAATATCTTTTACTTTTTTCTTGGCATCTATATAACTTTGCTTTTGCGTATAACTCTCTTTCATTTTATTAAAATTTAGACCTATTATTGTCCTCCATCATTTCTTTAATCTTTCTCTCTTCCCAATTACTTCCTAAGAAAATATTATAATTATTGGCTTCTAACCAATGAAATAAAACTCCAATACCCCATCCTACTAACGGAAACCAAAACCAGTGAAACTGTGGAGAGAAATTAAGGTTAATAAAAATTAAAAAAGGAATTACAATCACATAAGAAGCTAAATTTTGATAAAACTCCTTTAACTTCTCTACACGCTCAACTGCGCGTACATATTTACTATTTTCTAAATCTTCTGAATACATAATATTGTTCATTTGTTTAAGGAGAGGTAATCTTACCTTAAATGTTTTGTTATCATTTTCTATAACTACTTTCTTACGAGTAATTAAACCATACCTATCTGCAATATTGCTAAGCCCTACTTTAGTACTCTTACCTATTGCTTCTTTTGGGTTGATATTGTTTTCTATTATTAAATGCCCGTCCTCTTCATAAATTTTAATACTCAATGGCTTCAAAGAAGAAACAACATTGTGCTTTACTGCATTTTCAAGTAACAGCTGTAAAGAGAGTGGTACTATTTTTAATTCTTCATTATTAACTGTAGATGGAATCTCGAATTGTACAGCATCTTCAAACCGCATTTCTAATAGTTCCATATATGTTCTTGCAAACTTCAACTCTTCAGAGAGAGGAATTAAATCTTTATTTCTTTGTTCTAAAACATATCGATAAATTTTAGAAAGCTTTGTTGTAAATTTTTCTGCTTGATTTGGGTTCTCTCCAATCAAAGAAGTCAATACATTTAAACTGTTGAATAAAAAATGAGGATCTATCTGACTTTTAAGAGATTCAAACTTTGCAGTTTCTGTTTTAGCTACAATCTCTTGTTTAGTCGTTTTTTGATTCATTTCTGCTTTCCAGTTCCTCATAAAACCTTTCGCATGTAAAAAAGTCGAAACTCCTAAAGATAGAATGATATAGAACAAATGGATCCAAAAGTTATTTCCTTTAAAAAAATCTGAAGCTTCTGTATTTCCCCAAACCACAAGAGTAAGGTAATTAATTGCTAGCACTAAAGGAACAGTATATAGGATGGTTACTATAATACCTGCAGTTACTCGCTGATTAGTTTGCGTAATCCAATTCCATTTTGTGCTTAAGTAATTATTAAGTAATCCATTTCCAAATCCCATCCCAAATGAGAACATTGCTGAAATTACAAATGTTTTAAGTAAACCTTCAACTGAAACTTGTTGAAAAAGAACTCCAAAAATGAATGTAAATACAAGTGTTAACTGAAGGCATACAATAAAACCTTTTTTTAAACTTCTAATTGTGAAAACTTCTCTTTGCTTATCCATCTTTATTAATTCTTGATTCTTGGTTATAAATTTAACTAAAGTTCTTTAACCTCAAATTATACTCTTAAAACTTAATTTCTAAGACAACATCTTCTTCAGAAACTGTAAACTTCGCATCTGAATATGTAGGTGGCCCAAAACTCATTACATTGTTAGACATTCCATAATCTTCAATTGGCATTCCATTTGCTTCGAAATCCATTTTATCATTGTCATTTTTATCATGGAAGCAAATTATCGCATAATCTCCAGGCTCAACATTTTCAAATACTACTGTGCTTTTACCATTTACAATTTTTACATTTTTTGATTGCAGAGGTTTTTGCATAAAAGTTTCTTTATTGTACAATGCAAAACCTACTTTTCCACTATCACTAGTAACGTTTACTACTGTAGCTGTAATTTTTTGTTTCTTACTAGATACTAAACTTCCCGTTAAGATCGTTGTTACTGTTAAAATAATTGCTAAAAATTTCATCTTATTTGTTTTTATAGATACTGAATAAAATCCAGCATATGATTAATTACACAACAAAAGTGCAACGGTTTGTAAACTCATAAAACAAAAAACTACTGAGTTGTCTTTTTTTTAGGACGAATTGTAAAAAATACAGAAAGAAGCTTAGTGGCTTTTAAATTTTACCTTAAAGTATTCGATTAGTAAAACATTACCAAATAGCATTGTAAAAGCATATCCAATATCCTCTATAGGGATTGTTAACAAACGGATTCCCAAATTTTCAGCATTATTATACCATACAACTGGATTGTCAATACCAGTCCCGGTAAGGACTCCATTTACGATAAAAAATGGGATCAAAATGATTAGAAATGCTATGTAAAATCTTTGTAGATGGTTAACTCCAAAAAACAAACCTAATAGCAAAATAAAAGTCAAGAAGCTAAAGTTTACAAAAGTATAGGCCTTGCCAGAGTTATAGAACAAGACAAGTATTAAAACCCCCAACAATGTTATGGTAATTCCTTTTGTAACTTTTTTACCTAACCTTAAATCAGGTTTGAAAAATTTTAGAGCATAATGAATAAAAATACTTGCATAAGGAATACAAAAGAAAAATAGCCATTCCTCAATGGGCATTCCTAGAAGTAAATATGGCAAGTGATAATCTGGGTTAAAGCCCCATACTCCATTCGCTGTAAATACTGCATCCCAAATTAAAAACACACTTGCAACTATTGCTAACGACAACAATACTGGCTTCCAGTAGCTTATAAATCGCATTCTTTTATTAAATGAATACAGCAATGGAATAAAAACTGAGCCTATATTTAAAAATAAATAGAGAAACACTAAACCTTGGGCTTCTTATGATACTTAAAAGGAACAAATAACATTCCAAAACATTCACCGTCTTGTTTGCCAAGCTTTTTGTGATGTATTTTATGTGCTTTTCTCAATCCAATTAAATAGCTGTTTTTTGTGTGCTTAAACCATTTAAATCTTTGATGAATTAAGACATCATGAACAAGAAAATAAGCTATACCATAACACAGTATCCCTAAACCAATAAAAAACAAATAATTTAATTCAGGACGAATACCAAAATAGAACAAAAGAATACTAGGAATGGCAAAAATGACAAAAAATAAATCGTTTTTTTCAAATGGTGATTGATACCTTGGCTGATGATGATCTTCATGTAAATACCATAAAAAACCATGCATTACAAATCTATGGGTACACCAGGTTACGCCTTCCATTACTAAAAATGTTACTATAGTTGTTAAAATAAATAGCATCATTAAATCATATTTAGCTTATACTTAACATAACTTCTAGCTAATAAATTTAGCTTCATAGGATCAGAAATTCGAACTCTAGTTTCTATAATTTTTGATGACGGAACACTTTTCAATTTTCTCAATAACTTTCTATAGTATCTATAAGCCATATAAACACCAAACTTTGCTTCAATAGGAAGTTTTAAAATTCCATGTGTGAAAGCATAATTAAAATCATCTTCTATTTCTTGTATAATGAGATCTTTAGATTCAGCATTCAATGAACTTAAATCTACATTAGGGAAATAAGAGCGATTCAAAATCTCATAATCATCTTTCAAATCTCTTAAAAAATTCACTTTCTGAAAAGCAGATCCTAAGCGCATTGCTGCTAATTTTAATTCATCATACATTTTTTCATTTCCATCAACAAAAACTTTCAAACACATTAAACCAACTACATCTGCTGAACCATATATGTATTCTTTATATTCTTCTTGAGTATCATAAACTGTTTTAGATAAATCTGCTCTCATACTCTTTAAAAAGGCCTGAACCATATCATCATCTATATTATACTCTCTAACCGTAGATTGAAATGCATTCAAAATTGGATTCAAACTAATCCCATTTTCTACTGCCTTATAATAATCTAATTCAAAATCATTTAATAATTCCTCTTTATTATAATCGTGAAATGTATCTACAATTTCATCAGCAAAACGAACAAAACCATAGATGTTATATATTGCGGCACGAATCTTTGGAGATAACATTTTTACAGCTAAAGAAAAAGAAGTACTATATTTTTTAGTTACTAACTTACTAGTATCATAGCTAACTTGGTCAAATAAATGTTTCATATTATGATCTTGTTTTTTTAATTAACTCAGAGGTAATCTTCCCTGATATTAAAGAT
>CAJXHW010000143.1 GCA_913054565.1 uncultured Kordia sp.
CATTCCTTTTATAGTTGATTTTATTTGAAATACTTTTTTCAAAGCAAAAACTAATATTAATACTTGTAATAACATAATTGGAATTAACAATAATTCCTGAATTACCCCTATTAAAACAGATGAAGATTTAATAACATAAGTATTCATCCAAACCAATATTAAAAAAAGCGTTGTGATAGTTGCTGCAATAAACAATTGTTTTAAGCTTATATTCCTCATAATTATATTGATAATATATCCGATATTCTTAACAACTCTTTATTTATACTGTTTTTACATCTCATTATTTCAATTATTGGTGTTGCTACAACCTCATTATTTCTAACACCAACCATAATATCTTTCTTGCCATCAAGCAACAACTCTACCGCTTTTACCCCTAACCTACTTGCTAAAACTCTATCAAAACAAGAAGGACTACCACCACGCTGTAAATGTCCTAATACAGTAACTCGCGGTGAGTAATCATCTAAATTTTCTTTCACATATTCTGCTAATTCAAAAACATTTTTACCCGTTTTATCTCCTTCAGCTACAATAACGATACTTGATGTTTTTCCGCTTATTTTACTTCTTTTTAAACTTTCTAATAATTTTTCTAATGGCTGATCTTCCTCAGGTATTAATATTTCCTCTGCTCCGGCACCAATACCTGAATTTAAAGCTATAAAACCAGCATCTCTTCCCATAACCTCAACAAAAAACAACCTATTGTGTGAGCTTGCGGTATCTCTTATTTTATCAACAGCTTCAACAACTGTATTTAAAGCTGTGTCATACCCTATAGTGAATTGCGTACCATAAATATCATTATCTATTGTACCGGGAATTCCAATTACTGGAATGTCAAATTCTTTACTAAATAGAGCTCCACCAGTAAAGGTTCCATCACCACCAATTAAAACTAAAGCATCTACATCTTCTGATTTTAAATTATCATAAGCTTTTTTTCTCCCTTCAGCTAATCTAAACTCTTCCGAACGCGCCGATTTTAGCATAGTCCCTCCTTTATTGATAATATTTTTAACACTACGAGACGTAAGCTCTATAAAGTCATTTTCAATAATACCTTCGTATCCCCGGTAATACCCAAAACATTTTACGTTATAATATGCACAAGCTCTAACAACTGCTCTTATCGCTGCATTCATACCTGGAGCGTCTCCTCCTGAAGTCATCACTCCTATTTTCATTATCTTTTTAGCCATTAATTTATATCAAAAATGTTTGTTAACAAATATCAATTTAAAAATACAGAACATTTTTCTAATTTGATTATTTTTAGCGCAGATATTAACACTTTATTTCTATTCTATGCAATTAGCAATTATTGACTATGCTATTATTTTTGGTTTTTTTATCCTATCACTCGTCATTGGTGTTCTTGTCGCAAAACAGTCTGGAAAAAGTAGCGAATCCTTCTTTTTATCTGGCAGAAACATGCCGTGGTGGCTATTAGGGTTTTCAATGGTAGCTACAACTTTTGCTGCAGACACACCTGGCTTAGTTACACAACTCGTGAGGGAAAATGGCGTGTCAGGAAACTGGGTATGGTGGGCTATGTTGTTAACAGGAATGCTTACTGTGTTTTTTTATTCAAAACTATGGCGTAAATCAGGAATTACAACTGATTTGGAGTTTTATGAATTACGGTACAAAGGAAAGGCTGCAAGTTTTTTAAGAGGATTTAGAGCTGTATATCTTGGTGTGTTTTTTAACGTTATTACAATGGCTGGTGTCTGTTTAGCAGGTGCTAAAATCGCAAATATATTATTAGGGATTTCACAAGAAGAAACACTCATTTATTCATCTATAATAGTAGTAATTTACTCTTCACTTGGTGGCTTAAAAGGTGTTTTAATAACTGATTTTATTCAGTTTATTATTGCTATGATTGGTTCTGTTTGGGCAACTATTTATATTGTAAACTTACCAGAAATAGGTGGATTAAACACCTTATTAACTCATGAAAATGTTAGTACTAAATTAAATATTATCCCAGACTTTTCAGACTCTAAAGCAGTAATCACATTGTTAATTATTCCTTTTGCCGTGCAATGGTGGAGCACATGGTATCCAGGGGCAGAACCTGGAGGCGGCGGGTATATTGCTCAACGAATGCTAGCTGCAAAAGACGAAAAACATGCTACTTGGGCAACATTGTTTTTTAATTTCGCACATTATGCGCTTCGTCCATGGCCATGGATTATTGTTGGTTTGGCATCCTTAATACTCTTCCCTACCTTAGAAAATATCAATACAACATTTCCTAACTTAACTTCTGAAATGCAAGGACATGATGTTGCTTATGCAGCAATGATGACCTACTTACCTGCAGGATTAATAGGGATTGTATTAACATCACTAATAGCAGCATTTATGAGCACTATATCTACTCAATTAAACTGGGGAAGCTCATACATCGTAAATGATTTATATAGTAGGTTTATTAATCCGAATGCTACAGAAAAACAAAATGTATTAGTTGGACGACTTTCTACAGTTTTATTAATGGTTTGTGCTGCTTTATTTTCTTTTTATTTACAATCTGCTCATGATGTATTTAATTTGTTATTACAAATTGGAGCAGGAACAGGTTTGTTATTTATTTTAAGATGGTTCTGGAACAGAATTAATCCTTATAGTGAAGTTGCAGCTATGGGAATCTCTTTTCTAATTGCTTTAATATTTTTTATAAATGGAAAACTAGATACGCCATTATTTATACTTGCTGGACATTGGAAGTTAATTATAGGTGTAGTCATTACTACTATAGGCTGGGTTATTGTAACATTACTTACAAAACCTACAGATTCCGAAACATTAGATAAGTTTGAAGCCTTAATTTATGGATCAGAAAGCAAATTTCATAATATTGGTTATAAGGTTTTAGCGTTTTTCTTAGGTATAATTGGCACATACAGCTTTTTGTTTGCTACAGGTTATTTTATTTATGGCAACACTACTCTAGCAATAACTTTAAGCATTGTTGCACTATTTTGTAGTGCTTTATTAATTAAAAATTGGAAAAAAATTAGTTAACCAAAACTAGCTCCTATTAAAAAACGTCCATATAGTAATATGGACGTTTTTTAATTTCTTTTTTTCTCCCGTATAAAGCTTGAAGGGTCTTCTTCCGCTTCCTCTTCTTTGGCAGCAGTTTTTCGTTTGCCTTTAAATATTTTATTAATTAACTCTTCAAAATTATCGAAATCTACTTTATATGAAATACCAACCCCTTGGGTATACCCTATTTCATTTGCTAATTCTGTTGCTGTTAAATCATTTTCTCTATTAAATATTTTAGCCCGTAATGTTCCATCATCATTTAGCAAAAACTCAATTTGAATATCACCAGCAACTACTGTTTTACTAACACCTCCAACAGGAATTCCTACTTTTCCATTAATTGATACTCTGTCAGAAATTTGGGTAGAAACAGTAAAACCAAATCGATCTTCAATACGTTGTTCTTCTAAAGGATTATTTTCCCCTTGTTCATAATTCAACCCAATCTTAAATTTATCATCAGCTTTAGATAACATGTTATTTACTAAAGTAGTTGCTCGTTCTACTAAGTTACCTGTAACAGCACTTTGCCCGTAAGAATACGCCCCTGTAAATTGACCAGATGTTACTAATGATAATGCTTGTTTGTCTCTAAATTCTTTATCATCCAATTTATACAACAACTCTGACTTTGCAACTGAATTAGTTTTAGGAAACTGAATATCAAAATTAACATCAGGTTGCATTAGCCCTCCATTTAAATTAATAACAACATCAACAGGAATCTTTCTGTTAATTGACGGGTTATCTAATAAAATAGCTGGGTTTGCAGTTGTACTATAAACTGCATCCATATTTATTCTAGCTTTAAAAGGATTCCCATCCCAATTGATTGTTCCTCCAGGTTTAACAATAAATCGTTTTTCTATGAAACCGCCTTGTAAAAAATTATTACCGTATACAAAGTTATAGGTTCCTTCACTTACCATAAAGTCTCCAAACATATTGAATTTATCATTGGTATTTATTTCAATTCGCATTAAACCTGCACCACGCCCTTTTAAAACACTTCCTGCGTCTTGATCTAGTACTATTTCTATTTCTGCATCTGGTGTAACATTTAAATCAAACTCTAGTTCTAAACCACTAATATCCTGTGGTAAATTAGCAGCAATACCAGTTTGATTTAATTTATCATATTTGGAAACCGTTTTAATAAATGAATTATCACCAATAGACCCTGAGTCACTAATTGGTATTTTAAATACTGTACCCTCTTTTGTTGTGGCATCTACTTTAACTAATAACTCACTTGTTGGCCCTGTAAGCTCAGCAGATCCGGCAATAAATGCTTTACCATAATACAACGACTCTTCTTCTTGCTCTTTATCTAACACTACTAAATTATTAGAGGTGATTTTTAAACCTAGCTCCCAATCTGTAAAATAATTATGCTCTACAAAACCATTTAACCGTCCTGATGTATAATATCTGGTGTCAAGAATTGCAATGTTATCACATATAAAACGTTTGTCTTTCAAATGTACTATAGCATCATTCTCTACATCAAAATCTATATTTAAATACGGAATATACAACCCTGCTTCATCTAAAGATAATTCTCCTGAAAAATCTGGATTATCATAATCTCCAAAAAGCTTTGCATCACCTGATGCTAACCCTCTAATATTAGAAACAACATCCTTACCTAACGAACTAAAAAATGACAAATTAAACTGCTGTATAACAACATCTAAATTTAATTGAGGTGTTTTAGGAGAAAAATCAACATTACCAATTGCACTAAATGATTTTAAATTTTCATTTATAATACTTGAATTAATTTTATAAGTGTTAAACGTATCATCACCTTCAATCTCTAATTTAAATACACCTAAATTATGTTCATTGATATTAAAATCAGATATTTCTAATCCTGCTGTAGGTTTATAAACGCCCTTGGTTTGAATTAATTTCACATCACCATTAGCGATTCCTTTAAAACTAAAGTTTTGAACTTCTGGAATTAGTTTTGACAGTTTCGCATCTTTAATATCTAGAGTAATATTCTTTTCAGAATTACCATGCATTTCTCCTTTAAGCTTTAAGAACTCCGCACCATGACTTATTATAAACTCTTTAAAAAAAACATCTTTAAAGTCCTTATCAAAAACAATTTTAGCGTTTTTATTATTCAACTCATTTATAAACCAATCATAATCATTTATTCTTATATCTGACTTTTTAAACCCAATGACAGATTTATTTTCTGAATCGATTGTATGGTATAAGTTTAAATTATACCTGTCATTTTTTAACTTCCCACTTTTAAATTCTGTCCTAAAAAATAATGTATCACTAATTGTTTTATTAATAAGATTAAACTCGGACACATCATAGAAGCTAGTTTTCACTTCATCTATGTTAACATAAGCG
>CAJXHW010000144.1 GCA_913054565.1 uncultured Kordia sp.
AATATAATTTGATTTTTTATAATCTGGTAAGATATTTTGTTCTGATTAAAAATTCTTGAAAGAACTATGCTTATGGGTTTGTTTTTAACTTTAATAGTTACCGCTCTTGATAAATCAATTGCGTTATTTTGATACAAGAAAGTATAATTAGTTTGTGATTCAATTTTTGATAAAACAACCTCTAATGAAACTTCAGTTAGATTTAAACTAATGTTAGTTTTGGAAGATTCTTTTGCATATGTATATGAAAAGAATAAAAACATAAAAACACTTATGAAAGTGTTTTTATGTTTTAGTATTTTATTTTCGATTGATAAAATATTATATATCTTTTTTTTGTGCATTACTTTTCTTCAAAAGTTTTTAAATAAGTACCTGGAATACCAAATGGAGAAAGTGCTTCAATAGCAATTTGAATTTTTTTAGCATTTGTCATATTGTAAAAATTTATTGTAGCGTTTCCATTTTTATCAGTAGTTATTTTTGGGTTCCAATACAAGGTAGTATTGTCGTTTTGATTAACATCTACTTCATATTTTGGAGTATAGAATTGTTTTTCTTCAGAGAACCCTGTAATGTTAAATTTTGGGGTAGATATTGAAGTTGATGTAAGAGTGTTTTTTTCTCCTTGCTTTGTGTAAACCAAAATTACTCCAGAAGCACCTCTTGAACCATAAATTGCTGCTTTAGCTCCTTCTAGAACTTCTATTTTTTCTAGATCACGATTATCTAAGTTTATTATAGTTGGAGGTACTGGGGCTGCTGCGTTCAAAAGAGATCCAGAACCATTGTCGGAGACAGGGATTCCGTCTACAACCCATAGAGGACTTCCACCTCCTCGAAGACTAACCGTTGTAGCGAGGCCACTTCCGTATACTGTAATTCCAGAAACTTTTTGAAGTACTTGCAGAAAGTCAACGTAAGGGTCATCAATAATTACAGTTGCATCTGGTTTAACTCCAAACAAAGAAGGTGTTGTTTTCTTTTTCTCAGATTTTATAGGTGCTTTTTTTTCTTTTATTACAACTTCATTAAGGATAGTGGTTTTTCCTGAATAGTTAGTATTAGAAACTATGTCTGCTTTTCTAGATGTTGAGTTTAAGTTGTTTGTTTTCAGCAGAGCCTTGTGAAACCCAGGGAACAAAGGGTTTAATTTTATAGGGTTTATATTGTCTAACTTAATTTTAACATCGATTGGTTTAGAGTCATAAGCTTTAAATTGAATTTCCGTTACTCCTGTGTGATCAATATTATCAAACTTAAATCTTCCGTCAAGTCCAGTTTGTGTTGCATAAAACCTTTCCTTATCTTTAGATTTAACAAATAAATGCAAAGAATTATTCATTAACATTTTCCCGTTCTTCTTCATTGCTACTCCACTAATACTAAACCCTTCTGAAAAAGAGAATTTTTTAATGGTGTCAAAATCAGAATTTTTCATTTTTTCCCAATTAAATTTCCTCCATCCATTGGTAAGCATAAGCAGGTCCAAATTGTATTTTGTGATACGAGATTTATTATTAAAGTATTGTGCTGGTTTCTCGATATGGCCTTTTACATCTGACTCTAATAAAAGGTGTGTTAAAATATTAGAATCATTGGTGTCTTTCTTTATTCTATTACTCTGATTTGTAATAGCTACAGATAAATTAGTAGAAACAGGTTTTCCTTCTGGGTCAGTAATATTTATCTTCATACTAACCTCTCCTTTTTTAATATGACCATTGTTATTGAGTACGGAATTTATGATAAGCTCTTGTTGATTGTCAATAAAAGCAATTCTTTCACTCCAAGGCCTCATGTTTTTATCAAAAACGGTAAGAGTTACAATTCCACTAGGAAGCATATTCTTTGGAATTTCAATATTCGCAAATGATCTCCCTTTAAAATTATACTTTCCTTGAAAGTATTTTTGATTCCCAACTGTACCAATAAGATAGAAGGCTTCATCTTTTAAATTATTACTGGTTTGTATTCTTATTTGAATACTTTTTTGATTCATGTTATTGATAAACATTGAATATCCTTGGTCGTATATTTTTGGAAGCGGATATCTAGATCCATCGTCTAAAACAGCAGTATATTGTTCATTAAGAACGGGCTTAAGGTTAAAGTAGCCAACTCCTTGATCGTTAGATTTTAACTGCTTAATTTCATTTCCCTTTGTGTCAAGAATTCTTCCTTTAACAACTCTAGATAATCCATCTGGGCCTATAGCTTTAAATGCAACTCGACCAGTTAATCCATGGATTGCATTTCCTCCTTCAGGAAAGAATTGTAAATCAATTTTTCCAGAGACATCCTTAATTTGATTGGGTTGTCCGTTGGAGATAGCTATTGTTTTTTTGAAAATGAAATTAAGGTCGTAATTCCTCATCCAATCAGTGTAAGCTCTAAGCTGATATTTTCCTGGAAATATATTCTCTGGAATTTTTATATACCCTTCACTTTTTCCATTAACAATTTTTACTCGTTGAGAAAAAATAATATCATTTCTCGCGTCTACAATATTTACATGAAGAAATTTACTAGCAGAAGAATAATAGTGAGCTGGACCAATAACTGTGTAAGCACTATACCATAATTCTCCACCAACATCTACATGGTTTTTATCTGTATGTAAATAAACCTTTTCTACAGGATTGTAATAGTTGTAATATCCCAAAAGAGTGTCTATTTTATTAACAATTTTATCTTTTTTGAGCTTAGATTGAATTAAAGTTATTTGTTCCTTACTGTTGAGAAAAATAGATCCAAATGCGTCTTGTTTCTCGAAAGCATTAATAACTTCTTTCTCGACAGGTGTTCTTTTAACTATTGGGTTATTTTCCCAAAAGTCTTTATTATAACCAATTTGATTTAATTTATCCCAATCACTATCTTTTCTTTTAAATTGCCTTCCTAGTTTTTTACGTGAAGTAGGAGTATAATACTCAAAGAATGTAAGGTTAGAAGTTGCAGACATATGAGTGACTAATTGATCTTCCCTATAGTAATCAAAATCTTGATCCACTTTTATATAATCAATGACAAGTTTTTCAGTGTTATTCTTTTTAAAGACTATTTCATAAGTAAGGTTGTAATTCTTTTTAGAAGTATTCTTCTCATTTAGTCGGATAAGTTTTAGATTGTCTTTGTCAATATTTCCTGTTATTTTAAGAACATCATTAGTAGTTGTATTAATATATGCCTCTCCAGATAGTATAGGTGTCTCTATTCCTTTTATAGGAGTGAATTTTAAAACAGCTATTTTGCCTTCGTCAGAATTAATCATATCATCAACGCTAACATTATAATAACTATCTAAATCTACATTTAAAGGGAAAACAATTTCATCTGTTACTGGTTGAAATGATTTTAGAATACGAGAGAATAAAGTGTAATTCTTATTATTAATACTCTTCTCATCTAAAGCGTATCTTCCTTGTAGAATACTCCATTGTTCTATTCCTCTGCTATTGTAACGAAGATCATAAATGATTTCAGCAAATTCAGAGTATTGGTCATCATTTTTAGATTTTTGACGATAAAATGCTCTAGCATAATTGTCTTTTTTATCATTGGTTGTTGAGTACCAAAGTTTTTTATAAGCCTTTTTGGCTAAATTAATAGCGTATCGGTCTTTCTTTTTGCCGACAGTTTTTAAAACAATTTCTTCTAACACATTAGTTAAAGGAGATAGCTTTACCGTTAAGTTAACCTTAGGGTCTGTGACTGTAATTGTCTGGTTTTTATACCCTAAGTGAGAAAAGGTTAATGAAGTTGGTATGGTATCCGTTTTAATTTCAAATTCTCCAAGCTCATTACTAGAGGTACCAATACTTGAGTTACTTTGAGAGACACTACAATATGGAATTATTTCACCAGTACTTTCGTCTATTATTTTTCCTTGAATTGTATATTGTTCTCTTTTTGCTGTAGTTGGGATACTTTTTAGTACAATTTGATAATCAATTAGTTTATAAGTGATCTTTCTTTGATTAAAAATTTTTGAAAGAACAAAGTTTAAAGGTTCTTCTTTGACTTTAATTGTAACCAATCGATTTAAATCTAAAGTGTTGTTTTCATAGAAGAAATTAAAATCACTTTGAGATTCAATTTTAGAGAAAACTTTTGCTAAAGTGACATTCTCTAAGTTTAAGCTTATTTTTGTATTATTAAAGGCTATAGAGCTTGCATTTGCATTTGCGAAAAGTAGCAGGAAAGCACTAATGAAAAAGATGTTTTTTAGGGAGTTATATTTCATTTTTAATTTAAATAACGACATGTTTTTTCAATTTAATTTTTACTTCTGTAATAGTTATTTTTTTTCCTTCAAGCTTGTAGTCAAATGAAGCTATTTCTTTAAACATATCTAAAACATTTGTAATACTTTCTGTAGAAAATGTTCCTGTATATCTGTTATTATTAAGGTTAGAAGAATTAATATTAATAGAAAGATTGTAATAACGCTCTAGCTTTTTCACAATATCTTCAAAGCGATCATTTTTAAAGAGCAGTTGTCTTTTCTTCCAAGCATAGTATCTCTCGTTAGAGATTTGGTGTATCGTAAACTTTTCTTTTTCTAATACAGCTCTTTGATTGGGTTTAATAATTAAACTTTTTTCAGGGTCGTAAATTTCATTAGATTTCATTACGCTAACGCTTCCTTCCTCTAAAGCAACTGAACTATTTGTTTCATTTCGATAGCTTGTAACATTAAATTTTGTTCCAAGTACTCTAACATTCATATCGTTGGTCTTAACAATGAAAGGGAGTTCTTTGTTTGTGGTAACTTCAAAATAAGCCTCACCGTCTAAATAAATATCTCTAGTAGTACCATTGTTAAATGTAGAAGTGTATTTTAAAGTACTCCCTGAGTTGACAAATACTGTTGACTTGTCAGGTAATACAACAGAGAAAATTTTTCCATTTGGAATGTTTAACTCATGAAAAATCTCTTCAGAATCATGAGGGCTGTTTTCATTATAAGTTAGCTTGTTGTTTTCTAAATGAGCTATAATATCACCTTCCTTATTTTTTATTTCAGTGATGTTGTTATCTTCTAAGATATATTTAATTTCATTATTAATTTCTAAAGTAATTAGGTCTTTGGAATCAACTGCATTCGATTTTAGAATTGTGCGAGTTCCTATATATACACTAAAGAAAATAATAAGCATTGCTGCATATTTAAATAGTCTCTTGTAAGATTTTTTTAATGGAATTACTTTTTCATTATCTGCTGTAATTTTTTCTAAGATATTATCAGCAAAAGTAGCTTTGATATTTTTTCTGTAAACATAATCCAACTCATGATTTGCCTGGACCATCGATTTAAATGTATTCTGGTTTTCAGGAGACTTTAACCAATCTTTCAATAAAGCTAGCTCTTCACTTGAAATAGAATCAGTTAAGTATTTAACAATTAAATTTTCCATCATTGTTTTATTTTATATC
>CAJXHW010000145.1 GCA_913054565.1 uncultured Kordia sp.
TTATTTTTTCTTCAACTTTTTTCATAAGTTCATCAAATGGTAATGAACTTATTTTAACAGGGGCATGTGTTGTTATGGTAATAGGAGTCCCTATTCCAAAAGGAAATTTCCCATACTTAAATACTTTCCATGAATTGTTTATTGTTAATGGCACAACATATCCTTCAGGATTGTACTTTGTTAGTATTTTCAGACCATTAGTCGCAAATTCTTTTGGTTGTCCATTTTTACTTCTAGTGCCCTCAGGAAATATTACACCTGAACATTTATTATTATTAATTCTTTTAGCAAATTTCATCAATTCAACAATAGCTAATTTACCATTTGTTCTATCAATTAAAGCTGCTCCACTGTTTCTCAAATTATAAGAAACACTTGGTATTCCTTTTCCTAATTCTTTTTTTGACACAAATTTTGGATTATACTTTCTAAAGTGCCATGAAATAGGCGGTATGTCAAATAAACTTTGATGATTAGCTACAAAAATTAATGTTGTATTTTCTGCTAACTCATGAGGATTATCTACTTTTACTTTTACTCCTAAAAGCAGTAAATTTTTCATCAAACAGAAATTCATTAAATTCACTACTTCTTGATGAGCTTTAACACTAAACACATGTAAACCAATCCATTGAAGCGGATGAAAGATTAACAATATCAAAAAAAACAATATCCCAAAAACTGGTGAAAGTATATAACTTAGCAACTTCATTTTTACTCTAAACAACCCTTCTTCTATAAAATACTAAAAATTAAACGATAAAAGTAATACTTATCTATTTATTTACCCTTTATAAAACCATTTATCGTTACGCTTGCATAGTAATTTACAATATTAACATTTAATAAAAAATCAAAAAAAGGCGTTTAAAACACTTCAAACGCCTTTTTATTATAAAATTAGTATCTACCTAATTTACTGCAGGTAAAAAGCTATAGTTTTTTGCATAACTTAACATTTGCTCTGCAAATGTTTGCGGTTGCTCAATTGTAAAACCGGAAATTTCTCCAGTAGCATCTAAAACTGGGTTTAAAACTGGGTTTACAAAACCACTATATGGAGCATCATTAAATTGAGCGTTTCTTTTTAAAACCTCCTTATGAATGTCTTGATCTACTTTTACTCCATAACCTTCTACTAAAGCCTGTACTGCTTCGAAATCTCCTTCCGATTTGATACGTTGCGTTTCTCTCAATAATTGCCCGAAAAGTTCATGTAATTTTTTATAATCATTAATTTTAAAATACGTTTTTCCCTCACGAGTAACTTTTTCAATAACCTTATCTGCTTTTCCTTTTTCATAAGCCCAACCTGAAACCCATTGCCTATTACGCATGTGTGCCTCTTCAATGTCGTCACCAAGATTTAATCTTATTAATTGCGTCATTAACCCATTACGAATATAACCATCGTATGCAGCTTTACCTACTTTCTCCCAATCATCAACTAAACCTAAATCTTGTAATTTAGTATCATATAAATAATACAACCCTACTAAATCTGCACGTCCTTCCTCAAGTGTTGATGCATAATTTTTAAGTGTTTCTCTAGTTTCTCCAACGCCTGGATTTAATTGTCCAGATGCATGACCAATTACTTCGTGTAATGCAGTATGTAATTTGTCAGCTAATTGACCATATTCTTCTTCCAAAGCAATTTCTTCGTCATCATGAGCAAATTCTTTTAGTCTACCAGATCCACCGGCATTTGAATATGCACTTATAATATTCCCTAATGATACTGATTTACTACCTACGGCAGCACGAATCCAGTTTGCATTTGGCAAATTTACACCAATAGGTGTGCTTGGAGAAGCATCTCCTGCTTCACCAGCAACATTAACTACTTTATAAGTTACACCAACAACACTGTCCTTTTTATGTGCTTCCATTAGCGGCGAATTATCTTCAAACCATTGGGCATTTTTTGATAAAACTGACATTTTTTCTGACATGTCAAAATCTTTAATCTGTACAATAGTTTCATAAGACCCTCTATACCCCATTGGATCATTATACACCTCTATAAAACTATTAATATAATCTACGTTTCCTTCTGTAGCGGCAGTCCAAGCAACATTATAATCGTCCCAAGTTTGCAAGTCTCCTGTTTGATAATATTTTATCAATAAACCTATAGCTTTACCTTGCGCATCGTTTTCTGCAACTCCTTGCGCTTTTTCTAACCAACCAATGATTTTATCAATAGCTGCTCCGTATAAACCACCAGATTTATACACGCGCTCTTTTAACGTTCCATTTTCTTTAACCAACTGAGAATTTAATCCGTAAGACAATGGTTTTTTTGCATCAGGCGATTTCATCTTCCCATAAAAAGATTCTACATCTATATTTGTAACATTAGGACCATAAAAGTTTACAGCACTTTCAGCTACATTATCTATCCCTTTAGCTAAATTTACTTTTTTAACGTCTTTATCATTAAATATCACTGCCAAAGCATCACTATTAAGTTCTGTTTGAGTATCAGCCAATAACGACTCTAAATATGCTTGATCAAATTTTGGTTGAATTTTTGCGTTTGAATAATGATGGTGTATTCCGTTAGAAAACCAAACTCTTTTTAAGTATTCCTCAAAATTAGTCCAATTTTCAGAAGTCTTTTCTCCTGTATAATTAACATATACGTTTTCCAGAGCTTTTCTTATAGATAAATTATGACGGTAATTTTGATCCCACATAATATCTCTACCAGCTAAACCTGCCTGAGTTAAGTAATACACTAATTTTTGTTCTTTTAGTGTTAATTCATCAAAGCCGTGAATTTTATAACGTAATACTTTTATATCTGCAAATTGTTCTACAGTATAATCAAATTCTGCGTTATTATTTTGTGCTACTTCTACGACTTCTTCAATTGCATTTCTAGCTTTATCTTCACTTGTTTTACCACAAGAGATCAACAAACTTGACGCAAGTACTAAGCCTAGTATCGGTTTAATTTTCATCTAAATTGATTTATAATTACTAAAATTTTGCTTAAAAGTAATTAATATGATTTAGAAAAAGAAATGTTAATTTTATTATATTTAGCACACAAAGCTAATTAACTAACCTATTGGTCTTTTTTGACTAATAAAATACATGTGAAAAATGAAAATTCTTAAATACTTATTATTGTTACTATTAGCTATAGTTATTGGAGGTATTGCTTATATTATGCTGCAACCTAACAACTATGATGTAAAACGCACTAAACTTATTAAAGCTCCATCAAATATGGTCTTTGATAATATTAATGATTTTAAAAACTGGAAAGCTTGGGGGCCTTGGTATGACAGTGACCCTACTATAACAGAAACATATGCAGAGCAAACCACTGGAGTTGGAGGGGCTTATAGCTGGACAAGTAAAGATGGTCCTGGAAACATGAAAACAACAGCACAAGTTGAAAACAAATCTATTAATCAAGAAATTCAATTTAATGATTACGAACCAAGTGACATTTATTGGACTTTTGAGGAAACTGAAGAAGGAACTAATGTTACATGGGGTATGAAAGCTGACGAAATTCCATTTATATTTAAATTTTTTGGTGCTATATCAGGAAGTATGGATAACATGTTGGGGCCTATGTTAGAAAACGGTTTAAACAAATTAAATATTGTCATGGAAGAAGAAATGAAAAACAATCCGCCACAACCAGAAGCCACGTATAGTTTAGGTGGTATAATGAATATCAAACAAGACGCACAGCAATTTATTGGTTATAAACACACCTCAAAAATTGATCATGAGCAAATGACAAAATTATTTATGGAATCAATGCCAAAAGCTGGAATACATGCTGCTACTCATAAACTAGAAAATACTGACTATACTCCTGGAGCAGTATTCACAAAATGGGATGAAGAAAAGGGTGAAGCTGAATTTTATATTGGCTTAGTGGTTAAGAAAGATATTCCTCTTGACGAAGGCATGGAAAAGATTACACTTCCAAAAGGAAGAAACGTAATGGTAGCAAAATACGGTCCATACGGAACGGGTGACCAACAAGCTCACATGGCTATTGACACGTATTTAAAAGAGAATGGTTTAGAACAAAACGGCGCAATTTGGGAGTTATATCTTAATGATCCTGAAACGGTAGAACCTGAAGAAATTGAAACAGAAATTCATTACCCAGTAAAATAGCCTCATCGAGGCATTAATCATAAAAGGCTATCTTTTCAGATAGCCTTTTTATTTTTACGTAAAAAAACTTCCAAATTTACTCTTCTTCCTGAACTGGAATACTTGCTTTTGCAGCATTAAATTGTGACAACTTTTCTTCTTCTCCATTAAAATAAGGGAACACATCCATAATAGGAGATTCTGAAATAGCAGGAATAGTATAATCTCCCATTGTATCTTTCATCACTAAATTAGTACTATCAAATGCTTCTTTCACATCATTTGCTTGAACTAATAAATATAAGCTTGATTTTCTTTCTTTACCACTTTCCTCATCAAAAGCAACTAAAGATACTTTTGTTTTAAACCAGCGATCAGAATTTTCAAATGGATGAATTTCAGCAAAGTTTGCCACTTTTATATTAGTAATCAAAAACTCCTCACTAATATACATTGACATTTCTTCATTTATTCTTTTTTCAGCTTCTGTATATGATAATGCATCAACCAAATAAGGTTCGGTAGTTACTTTTTGAACCCCATTATCATCTAATTTTCTATATTTTACTTTACATTCATACCAAGTTGTACTCATCTTATGTTTTTTTTAGGATGGCAAAAATAGACTATCATTTAACACATCATAATTTATCTGAGAATAGATATTCACAATTATCCATCTGACAATATTTTTTATATCTTCGTAGCTAATTCAACTCATAAAATGAAAGCAATTTTCTTAGTATTTATAGGTGGTGGATTTGGAAGTGTTTTACGTTTTATTTTAAGCAAAACATTAAATTCAAGCATCTCTGGTATTCCATACGGCACCTTTGTTGCTAATGTTTTAGGCTCGCTACTTATTGGACTAATCTTAGGACTCTCTGCTAAAGAAAACATACTTACTCAAAACCAAACCTTATTATTAGCTACTGGTTTTTGTGGTGGATTTACAACCTTTTCTACATTTGCTTATGAAAATCATGTTTTCTTAAAATCTGGTGACTTTGTTTCTTTTGCACTCTATTCCATAGCAAGTTTTGTTCTTGGTTTTTTAGCGGTTTTTCTAGGCGTATATTTGGTAAAATAACACTTATTACAAACTGTAATACTTAACGGCCATTATAAAGAAAAAACCAAATATCACTGTACTCAAAATAACATGAAGCATCCCTATAAAAGATAAGCGTAAAAATGTACTTACTTTCCTTAGGTTATAAAATCTTCTTGCTGCTACAAACCCGTA
>CAJXHW010000146.1 GCA_913054565.1 uncultured Kordia sp.
TAAAGTATCATTTTCTATATAAATTTTTATTCTGTGTTATCAAACTTAATTCAATAACATATTTACTGTATTATCGTGATGTCTATTTCTTCTTCATTGGTCGCATTAATCCTTCTTGAGTTACTGAGGCTATTAATTTTCCATCACGTGTAAATATATTTCCTCTTGAAAATCCTCTGGCTCCATGAGTGCTTGGCACATCAATAGAAAACAACAACCAGTCATCTACATCAAAATCTCTAAAAAACCACATAGAATGGTCTAAACTGGCCATTTGTGTATTACCAAAATGTGCCTTACTACCATGCCTATTTAACGCTGTAGTTAATATATTATAATCAGACACATAGGTAAGCATTTGCTGTTTTTCGGCTAGGGATAAATCCCTGTCAGGACTTTTAAACCGAAACCAGATATCGGAAAATGGCTCTAAATCTTTACGTTCTAACGGGTTAACAACTCGTGTAGGTTTAAATTCTATCGGACGTGGAATACGTAAAAATGATTTAACATGGTCTGGTAAAAAATCACCAAACTGATTAAGCATATCTGTCCAACTCAACAATTCATCAGGCTGTTTAATCTCTTTTTTCATAACTACCTGATGCTCATACCCCTCTTCTACTTTATGAAACGAAGCAGCCAGTATAAAAATTACTTTTCCTTCTTGGGTAGCCGTTACCCTGCGTGTCGAAAAACTACCCCCGTCACGCATTATTGAAACATCAAATTGTATTGGAAGTTTTAAGTTTCCAGGCTCTAAAAAATACGAGTGTAAGGAATGTAACACACGCTCGTTTGGTACAGAGTTGTATGCTGCATTAATAGATTGTGCCAAAACTTGACCTCCAAAAACATTAGGTGTTCCTACAGTTTCATTATTCCCTTTGTAGCTGTACTCTGAAATTTGATCTAAAATAAGTATGTTTAATAATTCCGAAACGGTATGCATATATTAAGTAACTTCTAGTTTATATGTGAAAATTACTATTTATAATTCGTCTAGCAAATAAATTAACGTATAATTTAGAAAGTTGAGCTTCACTTTAACTACTGTAAATTATGCCGTTTGAAGAATAACAATTATTTTCGTGAAAAAATTTTACGCATGCAACATATTATAGACCGTTTTATCAGTTACGTAACTATTGATACCGAATCAGATCCAAATTCAGATACTTGTCCGAGTACAGAGAAACAATGGGATTTAGCCAATAAATTGGTTGACGAATTAAAAGCTATGGGCATGGAAGATGTAACTATAGATGAACACGCCTACATTATGGCTACGCTACCAAGTAATGTAGAACATGATGTGCCAACAATTGGTTTTGTCTCGCATTTTGACACCACGCCAGATTTTACTGGAGCTAATGTAAAACCTCAAATTGTACCAAACTATGATGGAAAGGATATTCTTTTAAATAAAAAAGAAAACATCGTATTGTCTCCAAATTATTTTGAAGACTTATTATTATATAAAGGACAAACATTAATTACGACTGACGGAACAACTCTTTTAGGAGCTGACGATAAAGCTGGAATTACGGAAATTATGTGTGCTATGGAACACCTAATTAACAACCCGGAAATCAAACATGGTAAAATTCGTGTTGGGTTTACACCAGATGAAGAAATTGGTAGAGGAGCTCATAAATTTGATGTCAAAAAATTTGCAGCTGATTGGGCCTACACAATGGACGGAAGTCAAGTTGGCGAATTAGAATATGAGAATTTTAATGCTGCTGGTGCTAAAATTAAAGTTAACGGAAAAATTGTTCACCCTGGTTACGCCAAGGGAAAAATGATTAACTCTATGTTAATTGCTAATGAATTTATTACAGCGTTACCTGAACAAGAAGTTCCTGAGAAAACTTCTGGTTACGAAGGGTTCTTTCATTTATACGCTGTAGAAGGAAAAGTTGAAGAAACAAACGTAGAATTGATTATTAGAGATCATGATATGGATAAATTTCAACAACGTAAAGTCTTATTAGAGAAAATTACTGCTGATTTAAATCAGAAACATGGTGCAGGAACAGTAGAAATTGAAATTAAAGACCAATACTTTAACATGAAGGAAAAAGTGGTTCCTGTTATGCATATTGTTGATGTTGCTGAAGAAGCTATGAAAAACTTAGGCATTACACCATTAATTAAACCTATTAGAGGTGGTACAGATGGTTCACAGTTATCATACATGGGCTTACCTTGTCCGAATATATTTGCAGGAGGACATAACTTTCACGGACGCTATGAATATGTACCAGTAGAAAGCATAAAAAAAGCAATTGATGTGATTGTAGAAATTGCACAATTAACTGCCAGAAAATAATATTACTATTACATACAACATAAAAAAAGCCACTCAATTGAGTGGCTTTTTTATGCTAAACAAGAATACCTTATTTAGCATTGAGTTTTAATGATAACTCATGTGATAATGAAGAACGTTCAAATTTAATTTTACCAGCTCCTGTTTCTATAACACAAGTATTATCAGTATCATTTAATTCTACTATTTTTCCGTGAATACCACTTTTAGTAATTACTCTATCACCTTTTTTAATCTCTTTAGCAAAGTTTAATTCTTGCTTTTGGCGTTTCATTTGCGGTCTTAAAAAGAAAAAATAAATCACCACAAACATTAAAATGTATGGTGAAAACTGACCTACTGTACCTAATATACCTTCCATTAATATTTTTTTATTGTGCTAAAACAGGTGTTTTTACTGCCCCTGTAGCAGTACCTTCTGGCACTTCTACCATAGCTTTAATTTTAACCATCTCTTTTCCTTTCTCAGTATTGGCAGTAATTGTAACTGTTTGCTGAGCTAAGTTTTTCTTTCCTCTTGAGTTAAATTTTACAGAAAATTTCCCTGTTCCTCCTGGAGCAATTGCTTCTCTTGGCCAATCATTAGGAATTGTACATCCACAACTCCCTTTAATCCCAACAATCACTAAAGGTTTCTCTCCTGTATTGGTAAAGTTAAACATTGTTTCAACAGCATCACCTTGTTGTATTGTTCCAAAGTCATGTTCTGTTTTGTCAAAAGTCATAACAGGAAATTTATTAGAGTTTGCATCTCTCTCAGCAGCCACTGCAATATTTTCTGTATTAATTTTGTCTGCTGCATTTTCTTTTTTACATGACACAAATGCTAATCCACATAATGCTGTAAAAGCAAGTATTTTTAAATTTTTCATAATGTAATTCTATTTATTTGTTTGTTAAGCTGTGCTAAAATAATTAAAATTATCATATTACATCAAGCCTCTTCCTGTTTTTTGTAGCTTTTCATCCTTCTTGAAGTCTTTTAACAAACTATCTAAAATACCGTTTATAAACGTACTACTTTTTTTAGTAGAATATTCTTTAGCTATTTCTAAATACTCATTTATAGAAACTTTTACGGGTATTGAAGAAAACTTTAAAAACTCACAAATAGCCATTTGCATTAAAATTAAATCAATTGAGGCTATACGCTCTTCATCCCACTTTGGTGTTTTTTCATCAATATACTTCTTTAACTCTTCACTATTTAAAGTAGTTTTTGACAGCAATTCTTTTCCAAATTTCTGATCATCTTCATCTTTAAACAACTTCGTTAGTTTTAAAGGTGTTGCCAAAGTAAGTTTTTTCAACTCTTTTAAAATTAATGTATTAACAATTGGCAAGTCATCTGTCCAACTTATACATGTGTCTTCATAATAAGAATAGAGTTTATCATTTGGTGCTATAACTCGTTTAAAAATGTTAAGAACTAATTGCTTGTCTTTTTCAAATGAACTGTCTTCATTTAAATAAGCAATATAAAAATCTGCTGCTAAGATTTGATCTAAAAACAACGTTGCGTATTCGTCATCAAGCTCCCAATTTTCTAACCCTTTTTCATCAATTAGCATCGCCAACTCTTGACTAGAAGCCAAATGGTTTAAAAACACATTATTTTCTAATCTATGAATATGTTGTTTTTTATTTTCTTTTAAAAAACTCTTTTGCGTTGTTTTATTTAATTTTCTTGCTTTCTGAAGTATTACAATAAACAATTGATATTGCAACAAATATAAATCATACATGCTAGAAGAGCTATCGTTTAATTTCTTATAAGCAAGATTTAAATCATCATTATTTGTAAGCTGCATTTCAAAAATGGTTTGCATTACTTTTGTACGAATATGTCTTCTGTTTAACATGAATAAGAACTTTTATAGAGTAACAAAGCGAAAGGATGACTTCCTTTCGCTTTGCAAAAATAAACTATTATTTTAAAGAAATACTACTTCTGATTTTCTTTTTTTCTTGCATCAATTTTATTTTGAGCAATGGTTAATGATGCACTGTGAGTAGTTACACCATTTGTAGCTGCATTCTTGATAATTTCTAATGTTGTATTATAAATATTTTCTGTTTTACGCATGATTTCTGCTTTACCGTAACCTTCTAGTTCTGCATATACATTGATAATACCTCCAGCATTAATTACAAAATCTGGTGCATAAACAATACCTTTATCAAATAATATTTTTCCATGCACTATTTCATTAGCTAACTGATTGTTTGCTGCACCTGCAATAATATCAACTTTTAATTGGTTAATTGTATCATCATTTACAGTTGCTCCTAAAGCACATGGTGCGTAAATATCAGCCTCTAAACCATAAATATTATTTCCGGTATAAATTTCAGCGCCATACTTAGCACTTACCTCAGCTAAACGTCCTTCATTTATATCTGTAATAATAACTTTTGCGCCTTCATTTGTTAAGTGCTCAACTAATGATTCACCTACGTGACCAATTCCTTGTACAATAACTTTTTTATCTTCTAAAACATCCGAACCATACTTATATTTAGCAGCCGCTTTCATTCCCATAAAAACACCATAAGCAGTAATAGGTGAAGGATTACCTGCCCCTCCTCTACTTTCTGAAATTCCAGTCACATAAGGAGTAACATCACGTACTAGATCCATATCAGAAGTTTCCATTCCAATATCTTCAGCAGTGATATACTTACCACTTAATGAGTGTACAAATTCTCCAAACTTTCTCATCAATTCAGGAGTCTTTTGAGTTTTAGCATCACCTATAATAACGGCTTTACCTCCACCTAAATTCAAACCAGCTACTGCCGATTTAAAGGTCATTCCTCTTGATAAACGCAAGACATCATTAAGAGCTTCCCACTCATTAGCGTATTGCCACATTCGCGTTCCTCCTAAAGCAGGTCCTAAAACAGTATTATGAATTCCAATTATTGCTTTTAAACCAGTATCTTTGTCATTGCAAAAAACAATTTGCTCATGATTGTCGAATGATAACTGTCCAAAAACAGGATCTACCTTTGGTAAATCTTTCACGTTTATTACTTATGA
>CAJXHW010000147.1 GCA_913054565.1 uncultured Kordia sp.
ATACTTAATTTAAAATATAATTAGGCTAGAATTATGATCAATGAATAGTACTGAAGCAATGTTCTTTTACAGGAGTTAATTAGAAGCTATACTTGGGTCATTCTGATTCTTTAAATACACGGGAGACGTTGTAAAGAGGTAGTCAACCTGATTATCCCAATCTCTAGCAATATCAAAATAACTTGAGTTAGTTTCAGCCATAATTTCATTACAATCATGGCAAGTATGTTTGTAATCTAAAAAATGGTGTGCAAATTCATGAAATGCTACTACGTTTAAAATCTCTTTATCAAATAATGTAGCCCAGTTAAAAACTATTTTATTGATATTACCATTATCATCTCTAAGTACTTTACCTAATACGGTATTGAATTTACTCAAAGGTAATGTGTCAACAATTTTAATACTTTCTAATTGAAGTAATTTTTCTGAGTAATCAATGTCATACTTTTTACAATACTCGAAAAAACGATCTAATACTGGACGTATTCGTCCATCAATGTACACCTCATCTTGAGCTTGTATTGTTAGAGAAAATTGTAGGAAAATAATAATTAAGAGTATCTTCTTCATAGTAAATAGCATAATTGGGTATTCCAAAGCTAAATAAATCTATGGTTAAATGAGTAAAATGTTGTTTTATAGTGTTTTATTGTTGTGAAAACTCTTTTTAAATAGATTTACAATTGACTACTAATACTTTTAGTTAAAGCATCTTTATGTACAGTTACAGAAATAGCTTTTAATTTTATAAAAGCCGTACTTATATAAACATAACCACCATAATTAACCCTATTACCATTAGATCCCCAAGAATTTTTAGTTTTAAAATAAACCGTTCCGTTTTGGTCTTTTGCTAAACCAGTAATATGCATTAAATGATCATCAGTAGTATTATAATTTTCAAATTCTTGTTGTCTATAGGCTTGAGTAATATCTTTTTCTTTAACAATAGATGTCAATGCTTTTTTTACTGAACTTAAATCATTTGGAATAACAGCAATACCGTTTTTAGAAGAAAATGTTTTTTCAGACACATCAATATCTAACTCAACTGTATATCCTCTTTCTAACGCAGTAACTATTGCTTTTTCAAATTCGTTTAAAGTTACATTAAACATGCTACCATTTGAAAAGTTATCAGGAATATTTAAGACCAAATTAGTATTGAAAGGGTGATGGCTAAACGATGTTAATGTTATATAATTTTCAGGAGAAATTTTCACCATTTTCTGAAATGATTTTGGCGTATATTCTTGTCCGTTATAATTAAAAGTTTTAATGTTTTCTCCTAAATAGATGTCTAATATAGAATTAACAGAAGTTTTCCAACGTGGGCTTAGTTTTCTAGCAGGATTTGAGATATAAACATCTAACATTCCTTTTAAAACGGCAATTAATTCTGAATGATTATGTCTTTCATTGTCTTTATCTAGGCCATTAAAAGCAGACTCTGGCACTAAACCAAATTCTGAAACAGAATTTAAAACATCATGAGCTAAACCGCCTTCACTAAATTGTGCTTTTCCTTGACGCATGACATAATTCCAAGCTTTTTTAGGGTATGTGTTTCTAACAGTATACATTTCAGATAAATCAACATTCTTATCTGTCAATCGTTTAATTTCACTTTCAAGAAAAGAAGAAGTAGAAAAACTCCAACACGTTCCAGTTTGTCCTTGACTTTTTACCTCAGAGCACTCTAAATCAACAACATCTGTAAATTGATATTCTTGTGAAAACCCTATAAATGAGCTAAATGCAAGTGCAGATGTAATAATTAATTTACGCATAATGGATATTTTGTTGATTGTGAATTTAAATTCTTTTATTTTTACGCAAAATATGAAATTATGAGCGAAATTAATTGGAAAGTTGTTAAAGAGTTTAAAGATATTACTTATAAAAAATGCGATGGTGTTGCACGTATAGCATTTAATCGTCCCGATGTGCGTAATGCATTTAGGCCACATACAACCTCTGAGTTAATTGAAGCTTTTTATGATGCTCAAGAAGACACATCTATTGGCGTGATTTTATTATCTGCAGAAGGACCTTCTTCAAAAGATGGTATTTATTCATTTTGTAGTGGTGGTGACCAAAAAGCTCGTGGACATCAAGGTTATGTAGGACAAGACGGACAACATCGTTTAAATATTCTTGAAGTACAACGAATGATTCGTTTCATGCCAAAAGCAGTTATTTGTGTTGTACCTGGTTGGGCTGTAGGTGGCGGTCATAGTTTACATGTTGTTTGTGATATGACTTTAGCAAGTAAAGAACATGCTATCTTTAAACAGACAGATGCAGATGTAACAAGTTTTGATGGTGGGTACGGTTCAGCATATTTAGCAAAAATGGTTGGTCAGAAAAAAGCAAGAGAAATATTTTTCTTAGGAAGAAATTACTCTGCTCAAGAAGCTTTTGAAATGGGTATGGTAAATGCAGTGGTGCCTCATGCAGAACTAGAAGATACGGCCTATCAGTGGGCACAGGAAGTATTAGGTAAATCACCAACATCAATTAAAATGTTGAAATTTGCTATGAACTTAACAGATGACGGTATGGTAGGACAGCAAGTTTTTGCTGGTGAAGCAACACGCTTAGCCTATATGACTGAAGAAGCTAAAGAAGGTAGAGATGCTTTTCTAGAAAAACGTCAGCCAAATTTTGAAAAAAAATGGTTGCCGTAGGTTTTAATATTTTAAAATAAAGTTACTTATATAATACATTTATGGCATCACTTAAGCATTATGTTCAAGCAGCACGTTTAAGAACATTACCTTTATCAGTTTCAGGAATTATAGTAGGCTCAGGTCTTGCGGCTTCTGAAGATAAATTTAATACTTTGATTTTTGTTTTGGCCATATTAACAACCATTGGTTTTCAGGTTCTCTCTAATTTCGCAAATGATTATGGTGATGGTATAAAAGGGACGGATGAAAATAGAGAAGGGGAGCAACGATTAATTGCTGCTGGATTAATTACGCCAAAGCAAATGAAAAGAGCTATGCTTTACACAATAGTTATTACAATGACTATTGCAGTGATGTTAGTTTATAGTGCTTTTGGGAAGGATGAATTTTTCAAGTCACTCATATATTTACTTTTAGGTATTTCCAGTATTTATGCAGCAATTAAATATACAGTAGGTAAATCGGCTTATGGATATTCTGGACTTGGAGATGTTTTTGTTTTTTTGTTTTTTGGTTTATTGAGTGTTATTGGTAGCTATTATTTGTTTACGCATGCTATAATAAGTTGGACTATTTTATTACCAGCTTCAGCTATTGGAATGTTAAGCTCTGCAGTATTGAACTTAAATAATATGCGTGATCAAATTCAAGATAAAAAAGTAAACAAGAATACTTTAGTTGTAAAAATTGGATCTAAAAGGGCTAAAATATATCATGCTTTTTTGATTATTGGCGCATTATTTTTTTTAGTGTTTTTTAGAGTTTTAAATAACACAACATCTTATAGTAATTGGTTGTTTTTGATAGCATTTATTCCGCTTATAACTAACCTTGTAGTTGTGTTTAAAAATATTTTGTTTAAAGAATTAGATGGCGAACTTAAAAAAGTTGCTTTAGCAACTTTTTTTTGCGCAATACTATTATGCTTACCATATTTCTTCTAAAAGCTGGATTACATTAGGATATAACCATAAAATAGATAAGCAAGATTTTTGGATTTATATTGTGTATGGGGGAGGAGTGTTTTTGATCATTATATCGATATTTTATTATTGGAACAAAACTTTGCAAAAAGAAATTAAGACGCGAAAAATAACAGAAAACAAACTCCGAGAGACAGTTGATATCATTAATGAGAAAAACAAAGAAAAGGATACGTTGTTAAAAGAAATTCACCATCGTGTTAAAAACAATTTACAGATGATTCAAAGTTTATTTAACATGCAATTTAGGCAAGTGGACAATGAGTACACACGCCAAGTTTTATCTCAAGGAAAAATTAGGATTCACGCAATTTCTTTAGTTCATGAGTTACTGTACCAATCAGAAAATTTTAATAGTATAAATATTCAAGATTATATCATCACTTTAAAAGATACAATTGATAGTATTTACAAAAAGGAAAACCTGAACGTCATTATAACCGTAAACGCAGACAATATTAATTTAAACATAGATGAAGCTATTCCCTTAGGCTTAATCTTAAATGAATTACTTGTTAATTCATATAAATATGCGTTTAAAGAAAGGAGCGTAGGCCATATTGATGTCAGAATAAAAGAAGAAGGTTTAAATTATGTTTTTGAATATAAAGATGATGGTGTAGGAGTTAATATAAACACTGCAAACCTGTCTGAATCTTTAGGAATGCGATTAATCACACGATTATCCAATCAACGAGGTACAAAACCTAATTTTAAAAACAATAACGGGTTGCAAGTAAACTTTATATTTGCAATAAGCAAGTAATTTTTTAATATGTTTTTAGTTGATATACAACAAAAAATGAGTATATTACATCATATTTACAGTAGTTTACCACAATTACAATGCATTACATTATGTATTAGGTTTTTAGAATTATAAAATTACTCTGGAATTACGATAGCGAATGGAAAAAGCAATAAATATATTAATTGTTGAAGATAATGTTCTGATAGCAGATGATATGCAAATGATTTTGGAAGATATGGGCTATAATGTTGTAGCCAATGTCACATCTTATGAAAAAGCTGTTGTTGCTTTAAAGGATAATGCTATTGATTTAGCTTTACTGGACATTCAATTAGCTACAGAAAAATCAGGAATAGATATTGGTAAACATATTAGAGAAAATTACGATATTCCTTTTGTTTTTATCACTTCAAACTCTGATAAGAAAACACTTAATCAGGCAAAAGAAGTAAAACCTAACGGATATTTAGTAAAACCTTTTGAGGAAAAAGATTTGTACACTACAATTGAAATTACAATGTCTAATTTTGAAGAAAATGCTTCAAAAGATGAAGGGAGTAAGAAAAATAAAAGTACTTTAAAGAAATCTATTTTTGTAAAAGATAGTCATTTATACCGTAAAATTATATTTAAGGATATTTTATATATAAAGTCTGATAATGTGTATATAGAAATATATACCACCTCTAAAACTTATGTAGTAAGATCTACCCTTAAAGATTTTTTAAAGAAATTACCTAAAGAAGATTTTTTAAGAACAAGTAAATCATATATTATAAACATCAAACACGTGCAAGCAATGAACTCAAGAGATGTTATTATTGATGATAAAATGATTCCTATTTCTAAAGAATATAAGCCAATCATACAAGAAATGTTAGATATATAATTAAAAAAAAAGCCACTCAATTGAGTGGCTTTTTTTAAGACTTAATTTC
>CAJXHW010000148.1 GCA_913054565.1 uncultured Kordia sp.
ATAATGGTAGTTGTCAATCTACAGCTTCTGCAGCTTTTAGTAATGCTGCTATGTTGATTACTCCTGCTACACCAACTATCACTTCAGTTGCACCAACATGTGTGGCTGACGGAACAAGTACTGTATCAAACTACGATGGAACACTAACATACGTATTTACACCGGCTGGACCGACTGTAGCTGCTGGTGGTGCAATATCTGGTATGACATTAGGTACTTCTTATACGATTACTGCGGCTAATACAGACTGTACATCTACAGCTTCTGTTTCTTTTAGTAATGCAGCTCAGCTTTCTGTTCCTGCTGTTCCAACTATTACCTCTGTAGCACCAACTTGTGCGGCTGATGGTACTAGTACAATAACAAACTTTGACGGTACTCTAACATACGTATTTACACCGGCTGGACCAACTGTAGGTGCTGGTGGACTTATTTCTGGTATGACATTAGGTACTTCATACACCGTAATTGGTGATAATGGTAGTTGTCAATCTACAGCTTCTGCAGCTTTTAGTAATGCTGCTATGTTAAGCACTTCAGGAACTCCTATAGCAAATGTTACTGAACAACCGTCATGTACTAATATATTTGGTACAATAACGGTAACGTCTCCTACTCTAGCTGCTAATGAAGAATATGTATTAGATGGTCCAGATGCTACAGGAACAATTCAAACAAATTCTACAGATGGCATTTTTACAAGTTTAACTTCTGGTGATTACACACTTTACATCTCAAATACAGTAACAGGATGTGTATCAAGTTCTATTATGTTAACGCTTGACGCTGTAACAGTAATTCCTAGTTTTGTCTTAAATAACGGTTGTAACGGAGTTGATTACACTATATCAGTTGATGACCCTAATAGCAGTTACACATACAACTGGTATGACTCCACAGGAACGTTAATTGGTTCTGGTGATTATATTATAGTTACACAAGCAGATACTTATGAAGTACAAGCTACTTTAGGAACTTGTACCGCAACAGAATACATTACTATTAACAATGCATTTTGTTCAATACCAAAAGGGCTCTCGCCGAATGGTGATGGTTTAAATGACACATGGGAACTATCTAATTTAGATGTAAAACAAGTGAAAATTTATAACCGTTATGGTACAGAAGTGTATGCAAAATCTGATTACACTAATGAATGGGATGGAACATCAAATAAAGGTAATGAACTACCAGATGCAACTTACTACTATGTGATTTGGTTTAATAATGACAAAACAACTACTGGTTGGGTATATATAAACAGATAAAAAAGACATGCATACAATGAAACAACTAATCACAATTGCCCTACTCGTTTTTATCGCTCATGCTGGTATGGCTCAACAAGATCCACATTATACACAATACATGTATAACATGAGTTTAATGAACCCTGCCTATGCTGGTAGTAAAGAAACTTTATCAACTGGACTTTTATACAGAAAGCAATGGGTTCAAATAGAAGATGCACCAACTACTGCTACATTTTTTGGACACTTACCTGTTGGAAAAAATGTTGGAGCTGGATTATCTTTAAGCTCTGATAAAATCGGTCCAGTAAATGAAACAAATATCTACGGTGATGTTTCATACACCTTAAAACTTGGTGGTGAACACAAACTGTCTTTTGGTGTAAAAACAGGATTGACATTACATAAAGTTGGCTTATATGACGATGTGTACAATACATTGCCTGATGCTAATGATCCTGCATTTTCAGAAAACACAAGCAACACCTATTTTAATTTTGGTTCTGGTATATTTTACCACACTAAAAAATACTATGCTGCGATATCTGTTCCAAACTTTTTAAAATCGAAACACTTAGATTTTAATGGTAATGAATACGGTTCTGAGTACTCTCATTATTTTGCAACTGCCGGATATGTATTTGATATTAACACCTCATTAAAACTGAAACCATTCTTTATGGTTAAGTCGGCGTTTAACGCTCCTACTTCTGTAGATATTTCGTTAAATGCTTTATATAAAGAAAAGGTAGAATTTGGTGCAACTTACCGATTTGAAGACAGTTTTGGAGCAATGGTTAATTTTGCCATTACTCCAGAGTTACGTATTGGTTATGCTTATGATCATATTGTTTCTGATTTAAATGTGACCACATCGGCTTCTCATGAATTCATATTATTATACGATATCAGATTTGCTAAAAAAGTATCCGAATCCCCTAGATTTTTCTAAAACTAAACAAACTAACACATGAAATATTTTTATAGCCTCCTTTGCTGCATCGTATTAAGTACTTCAATGACAGCACAACAACAATCTACAATGGTGATGGACAGCTTGTTTACTTTAAACAAGACCAAGTTAAGTTCAGAAAACACTGAGTTTAGCGCCGTTTTAACAAATGACAACAGTGTGTATTACACTCAAGCTAATAGCAATCTAAATGCTGAAGATAAAAACACTTCAGACTTAAACATTTTTCAAGCTGTTTTAAATAATGATAATTCTATTACGGATATGAAAGCTGTAGAAGGGTTAAATACAAAATGGCATGATGGTCCGGTAACCATCACTTCAGATGGTAATACGATGTATTTTTCAAGCGAAAGTTTTAATGTTAAAAAAGGATTTGAAAAAGAAAAAACACCAACTAAAATATATAAGAAAGGTAAAATCTATTTATTTAAAGCCACTAAAGTTGATAATGAATGGGGAAATGCGACACCCCTACCTTTTAACAATATTACATATTCTATTAGAAACCCAAGTGTAAGTGCTGATGGTAAAACATTATATTTTTCATCTGATATGCCTGGAGGTTTAGGTGGTGAAGATATCTGGAAAGTTTCAGTTGATTCTAATTCTTATGGTACTCCTGAAAATTTAGGAGCTACAATTAATACAAGTAACAACGAAAGCTTTCCGTTTATTACAAGTAAGAATATTTTATACTTTTCTTCAGATAAAGAAAATGGATATGGAGGCTTAGATGTCTATAAATTAGATTTAAATAAAAACGCTTCAACTGTTATTAATGTAGGTGCGCCTGTAAACTCTGAAAAAGATGATTTTTCATTCACTTTAAATGAGGATAAAAAAACTGGATTCCTTTCTAGTAATAGAGATGAAAGTGATGATATTTACTTGATCAACTCAATTTGTCGTTTAGTTGCATCAATCACAGTAACTGATAAAGAAACTGGTGCTGCAATTAGCAATGCTGATCTTAACATCATTAACAATGTTAAAATCTTACACAACTTTACTACCACAGCCCTACCAATAGATGCAAAGCTTGACTGTCAAACAGCTTATAATTTGTCTGCAACAAAAGAAGGTTATGAAGATGGCTCACAAACTATTGAAGCGTCTACTGAAGGTGGTGAGTTAGCTATTAATATTGAATTAACACCTATTAAGGCACCAATAGTTACGGAAACAGCAGTACTATTACAACCAATCTATTTTGAATATGATATGAGTAATATTACTCCTCAGGGAGCAACTGAGTTAGATAAATTAGTAACTGTAATGAAAGATAATCCAGAAATGATTATTCTTGTAAAATCACATACCGATAGCAGAGGTACTGATGACTACAACAAAGACTTATCAAATAGAAGAGCACAAGCAACAGTTGCTTATGTGGTTTCTAAAGGTATTTCTGAAGGAAGAATATTTGGAAAAGGTTTTGGAGAATCTGACTTAAAAGTTAACTGTACTTCTTGTACAGAAGACGATAATAGTCAGAACAGACGATCAGAATTTATGATTATTAAAAAATAATTTTATAAGTTATTCACTAAAAAAAGGTATTGATTTTATCAATACCTTTTTTTATATTACTATACACACAGACTACCATATTTAATTTTTATACCTCTGAAAAATATCTACTAAAAAAAGATTAGAAAGTATTAATGTAAATGCATAGGTTACGTCTTCTACTGGAATGGTTAAAAGACGAATACCCATATTTTCTGAATTGTTATACCAAACTACTTCATTAGTTATACCTGTACCAGTTAAGATTCCATTAATAATAAAAAAAGGTACTAGCATTACAATAAAGGTTTTGTAATACGTATACAATAAGGTCTTATTCTTAAACTGAACAAATAACAACACACCTATAGCCAAACTATAATTTACAAAAGGGTACCATTTGTTATAATGTAATAACAAACATCCTGAAAATATAAATATCAGAATAACTGTTAGCCATTTACCCCATTTTGTATTAAAGCATATTTTGGGATATATTTCTAATAATGCATAATGCATAAAAACACATGCATATGGTATACATACAAAAAACAACCATTCTTCTATTGGTAAGCCAAAAACAGAATAGCCTAAATAGTAATTAGGATTAAACCCCCAAACATTAATTTCTGTAAAATATACATCCCATGAAATAAAAACCAAACTGGTTAAAATAACAGACAGACATAATGATGGCCATTTTTTATAAAATTTTAACCTTGGGTGAAAACTAGCTATAAATGGTATAAGAACTGATCCTAAATTTAAAAATAAGTATAAACTTTTCACTGCTTAGTTTCTTTATAGTATTTATATGGAAAAAACAGCATCCCAAAACACTCCCCATCTGGTTTATTTAAATGTTTATGATGCACTTTATGGGCTTTCCTAGCAGCTCTTAAATACCTATTATTAGTTTTATTAAACCATTTAAATCTTCTATGAATTAAAACATCATGTACTAAAAAATAAGCCAAACCATAAAAGAGTATTCCTAATGCAATAAAAAACAAGACGTTCAATTCTGGCCTTACCCCAAGAAAAAACAAGAGAATACTTGGCATTGCAAACACAACAAAAAACGCGTCATTTTTTTCAAAAACTGAGTTATACCCTGGTTGATGGTGGTCTTCATGCAAAAACCATCCAAATCCATGCATTATATATTTATGAGTGCACCAGGTAACTCCTTCCATCAACATAAAAGTTAAAATTGTAATTAATATGTAACCTATATAAATCATAATGATGTGTTGTTAATTATGTATTTATCCAAATAATCTGTTTCGTCTTTCTTTAATAAAAACTGGTGTATCATTTTTTTATCCATTTCTATATTAGAAAAGTAATTAAGAAACTTTGGTGTGTGTTCTTGTATCACCAACCTGAGATAACGTAAATGTAAATTATTAGGGTGCTCAACAATTAACCTTTCTAAATTACATTTCTCTTTTTTAAATATTGTTATTTTCTCCCAAGGGAAAAATTTATATTTTGCTTGCTTCATTTTTAATGAAACTACATATCCTTTTACATTAATATTATAAGAGCTATCATATTTTAATATAAAATTGATCT